>NZ_JBUDSW010000224.1:0-6229 GCF_054921475.1 Desulfobaculum sp.
TAATTTCCTTAACAATCCTTAGGATTTTCAGGAGCGGAAGCCGCTCCTGAAAATAAGGGGGTGGGCGGGGTCTTTTGCCTTCTGTCTTTTCTTGCAACCACCCCAAACGGGGATTCTCACCGCTTGGGCCGAACCACCAATACCCCCCCCAATAAAATCGCTCCCATCCACACGGACGAGAGCCGTCAGGGGTGACGGCCGACCCATTCAAAGGCAACCGGCATGTGCGCAAATGGGATTCTCAAGGGGGCACGCCCCTTGAGCCTGCGGAGCATGCCTTTTCCCCTTTCCTCCCCCCTACAGCATGCACAGCCTCCCTGCCCCGCTCGCGGCGCGCCCCTCCTGCCACAATTTCACGGTGAATGTGGACTTTTTGTCACTTTTCCCTTGCCAAGCGCCGCTGTTTTCTTTAAGTATGCCTCTCTCGACGCGGAGAGGTGTCCGAGTCCGGCTTAAGGAGCACGCCTGGAAAGCGTGTGTACCGAAAGGTACCGGAGGTTCAAATCCTCTCCTCTCCGCCAGCGAATATACAGCCCCGGCTTCTGCCGGGGCTTTTTTATTGCCTACGAACGGGCCGGATGTGCCCAATCCCCCGTGCCTTACCGCGTGGCGCCCTTGCGCCGCCGATGCGCAAGCAACCCCTTGTCCTCCAATACGTGAAAAATCGCTTCCGCGGCGATATCATTCCCTTTGGGGTTCACGTGCACCACATCCCAATAAATCTCGCCCTCCTCGGCGTCGAAAATGCCTGAAAGGTCCACGACGTCTGGCAATCGCCCCTGAAGCGCACTGTAGGTGGCGGCCACAAAATCGGCAAAGCCGGGATTGGCGGTCTCGAAGTCTTGTTCGTACTCGCGCTCAAGCTCTGTCTTGGTGGCCTTTGTGGCAAGCCGTGGTTGGAGCAGAAAGAGCACGGGCACGCCGCGCTTGGCGAAAAAGGCTTCCACGGCGGCCATATCGCTCGCGTAGCCTGCTACGAGCTCGTTGCGCCGCTGCTGCTTCTGCCGGTGGCTGAGCATGGTCCGCGGAGGCCGTGCAGACGAGGTGGCGCCTTTTCCGGGCCCAACCCACTGCATGATGCTGCGCCTGACATCACGGGCAAGGCGCGCGAGGCGGCTAGCCATAATGGCATCCCACACCCGGCTGGTCATGCCGCGCTGACGCCCGCGGGCAAAATAGGTCTCGGAGTCTTCCTCAAATGGTGTGAGGCGCTGGTATCCGTACAGGAAAGCCGAGCGCACGTCGTTGGCCCCGTGGTAAAAGATGACCAGATTCGGCTGAATGCGGTCCGCAAGGCGCTGCGCAAGGGCGACCTCCTGCTGAAAGAGAAATCCCTCCACGCCGCAGTTGTAGACCTCCACATGGTGCGCGGAAAGCGCGGCGCGAAGGCGGACTTCAAGCCGCTGGGGGATGGTGGCGTTGTCTGCCACACGCGGCCCCCACACTGTGGACCCGCCCATGACCATCACACGAAAGGCGCACGGCGGCCTGGAAGGCGGCACGTCCTGCGCGCGAATGCCGAGGCTGTTGATGGAGTACAGCGCCGTGGTGACGGGCTTGTAGCGATACAGCACTGTCCCGGCCTCGCGCACGGCCCGCGCGCCAAGGTCGGCGTAGATGCACTGCAACTCACGCACGTGCTCGTGCGTCTGCGGAAACTGCGCACGAAGGCGCGAATCTCCATACCCGCCAAGGCGCAGCCCAATTTCTATCGCGCCGAGAAGCCCCCCCGCCGCCATGAGAATAACGCACACCACTCTCCATCCGGAGAGCTTTTGCTGACTTGCCCGTGTCACTTGACTGCTCCTGCCCGTGCTGTGCCCGCGCCGCGTTGTGGCCGCACCACTGCGCGCCCTGCCAAGCGCCGCTCTTTCGCCACTCTCTCACAAATCATCCCTTGACAGTACCGCACAAATCAGCAATAAAGCCAGTCCGCGAGGGAAACCGGGCGGCAGGGACGCCGCCAACTCCGTCAGGCCCGAAAGGGAGCAGCGGCAACGGTTGTTTCTGGGTGCCTGGTTTCCCTAAAATGCGCCAATCCGAAAGGATTGGCGCATTTCTCGTTTATGCGGCACGCGCTCACCGCCGCATGTTTCCCGAGGCCATTTCACTGCAAATGCCGCCTCTTCAGTCTGCTCTCTCTTCAGCCAAAATGCCTTCCCCCACAGCGCCCTACAGCGATGCGCCCCCCTTTTTCCCTTTTTTTGCTCCATCCACTAAAAAAAGCCATCAGCTTGGACCGTTGCCTCACTCTCCCCCGTAGTGCCTCCCTGCAACACCCTACGTCACCAAAGCACACACCACAGAGTGCGTCACAAACGCTCTCCATTTCCTTGCGGCGCGCGCCTCTTGTGCGCTTGTATATCGAGGTTCCCCCCACCTTCCATCCCCTGCTGCTTGCCTCACCCTTGCCTCTGCCCCGCAACTTTTTTAAGCGCCCCACCTATATCTCTCGCATCCATTTCTCACCCCGATGCGTTAATCTCCTACTCTGCCGTAGGATTTCAGCGTATCGTTCATACCGCTATTAATTTTGAGCCACCATTTACATACAATTTAAATTATCGTATGCAGTGCGAAACGGTTTCACATTCAAGGAGGCGATATGTTTCGGTATGTTTCTCGTGTTGTAACGGCTCTTGCCCTCACTCTGTGCCTGTGCGGAACGGCCTTTGCGCACTTCGGCATGGTTATCCCGTCCCAGCCGGACGCCACCATGCATCAGAAGACCATCGGCGTAACGTGTTCCTTCTCCCATCCCTTTGCGGGACAAGGCATGGAGCTGGTCAAGCCCGCACGGTTCGGCGTCGCCTTCGACGGAACCGTTACGGACCTGAGCGGGACCCTGCACAAAACCAGCGTGATGGACCACACCGCGTGGAAGGCGGACTACACCTTCAAGCGCCCCGGCGTGTACTCCTTCTTCATGGAGCCCAAGCCCTACTGGGAGCCCGCTGAAGACTGCTTCATCATCCACTACACCAAGGTCAGCGTGCCCGCCTACGGCGGCGACGAGGGCTGGGACGCCCCCATCGGCCTCAAGACCGAAATCGTGCCCCTAACCCGCCCCTTCGGCAACTACGCCGGCGGCATCTTCACCGGCCGCGTCCTGCGTGACGGCAAGCCCGTCCCCGGCGCAACCGTCGAGGTAGAGCTCTACAACAAGGGCCGCTTTGAAACCCCCACAGACTACCACGAAACCGCCGTCACCATGGCTGATGAAAACGGCGTCTTCTCCTTTGTCTGCCCGCAGGAAGGCTGGTGGGGCTTTGCCGCACTGACCGAAGGCGACAAGACCATGCCCGCCCCCGACGGCCCGGACAAGGGCAAGCAGAAGGGCATTGAGCTCGGCGCTGTGTTCTGGACCTACATGCACGGCTGGAAATAGTTCCGTACGCGTCTCCCACCGCGGGCTCCCACTCGCCCGCGACTGACGCCCACAGCCCCCCAAAAGAGACCCCGCAAGCCTCATGGCTTGCGGGGTCTACACGTTCTCACAGGGGAAGGGCGTCGCCCTTCTCGGCATTATGAAGAGGTGTCGTCATCATCCTGCGCAGGTGGCGGCACTGCGCCGGGGTCCATGCGCTGGCTGCCAAGCAGCCGCCGCTGGGGCCTCCCGGCACGCGCGGCAGGCAGACGCTCCACAACCAGCAGCCAAAACATCATATCCGCCACACCACCGGACAACCCGGCCAGCACGCCGCCCCCAAGCGCCCCGCAGGACGCCCACAGACGCAGTTCGGACCACTGTCCGGCCACCAACCCGCCAACGATGCCCAAAAACGCGCCAAACGCGCCAAACAGCATCACGCCGTCGGTTGCGTAGTCCGGCACCTGCTTGTGGCGCATCCAAGTCCACGCGCCGGACACCAGCATACCGGCAAATCCGCCACCATGCCCTGCAAGCAAAACGAAAAACGCCCCGAGCACTCCCGATACAAAGTACCCTTGCGACACGTCGCCATAGGCCACGCCCATGACTCCGGCCGCGCCACCGGCGAGGCACGCGCCAAGAAAGCACTGGGTACGCACCCGCGCCTCGGTATCAATGCGCGCCATGTGCTGCCCCTACTCCGCCCGGGGCACCTGCGCTTCTCCCAGACGGGAAAATGCCTACCTGACGCCTCTGGGAAAATTGCCCATTGTACTTCCTGCGCCTTGCATGGCATAATCCGGTAAAACAATCGCTGTGCATGATTTAAACCTCAGTTGGAGTTCACCGTGCGAGTGCTCATCGTTGAAGATGACTTTACCAGCAGCAAACTGCTGGAACGCATTTTGGAACCATACGGTAGTGTGGACACGGTGGTAAATGGCAAGGAAGCCATAGACGCCGTCCGCCAGGCCCTTGCCGATGACGCCCCCTACGTCCTCATCTGTCTGGACATCATGATGCCAGAGATGGACGGACAGGAGGCGCTGAAAGCCATCCGTAAACTGGAACACGAGCACGGCATCAGTCAAGCCAATGAAGCACGCATCGTCATGACCACCGCCCTTGACGACCCGCAGAATGTGGTGGAAGCCTATTATCGAGGCGGGGCAACGTCGTACGTCCCCAAACCCATCGACCGCGAACTGTTCTTGAAACTGCTCAAGAACCTTGGCCTCCTTTAATACATCCCAACCGTCCAAGGACCGTCCATGCTGCTGACACCTCTCGACATTCTTCTTATCATCATCTGCATCTTTTTGCTTTTGCGCTTTCTGGCCGCGAAGAAGCACGACGGTGACGACTCCGCACAGGATGAAGCAATGAAGCGCCGTGCCACGGATGCCTACAAGCGCGCCGAACGCGCGTGGGACATGCTCCGCGACGAACCGGACGAAGACGAAGAGCCGGAAAACCGCGCACAAGCCCTGCGCGGCGATTTCGACCCCAAGGAATTCCTCTCCGGGGCCAAGATGGCCTATGCCCGCATCCGCGAATCGTGGGACGCGCGCGACCTTGACGACCTTGTCCACTTCACCACCCCCCGCGCGCATGAGGAGTTCCTCCGCCGCGCCGAGGAGGAAACCCGCCCGCCCCGTGCGGAACTGCTGCTGGTGAACGCCAGCCTCGTAGAACGCCGCAACGACGGCGTCACGCAGGAGGCCACGGTCCTTTTCGACGTCACCCTGCGCGAGGGCGCAGACAGCGAAACCAAAAAAGTGCAGGACGTTTGGAAGTTCGTCTGCGGCGCGGACGATCCGCACTCCCACTGGAAGCTGGACGCCATGCAAAAGGTCGAGGACACCTACCAGTCCAAGCAGTAGGACATTCCCAATATGATTCACCGCATCGGCTGGGCCTGCGTCACACGCGGGCTCGGCCTGTCCACCAACCGCACCTTCCGTCTTTCCAGCCTTTCCCCGCAGCGCCTGCTGGACGCCGCAGAGCGCAACATCCGCGAAATGCGCGCCATCCTAGAATGGATGGAGCCGCGCGGCTTTCGCATGCTGCGCCTTGGGCAAAGCCTTGTGCCCTTTGCCTCGCACCCCGCCGTCCTCGGCAACCCGGAGTTCGACTGGGAAACGCCCCTCGCCCCGCTGCTTGCCGCCATCGGCGCGGAGTACGCCGCCAAGGACTTTCGCTTTTCCATGCATCCCGGCCAATATGCCGTGCTCAACTCCCCGCGCGAGGACGTGCGAACCAGCGCGCAGGCCGAACTGGCCTACTCCTGCCGCGTGCTGGACCTGATGGGCCTTGACCCCAGCCACAAGGTCATTCTGCATGGCGGGGCGGCCTACGGCGAACCAGAAGCGTCCCTGACGCGCATGGGCGACGCCATCCTTGCTCTGCCTCAGCATCTGCGCCGCAGACTGGTGCTGGAAAACGACGAAAAGACCTACGCCTTCGACGCCATTGTTCAACTCTGTGAACGCACGGGCACGCCGCCCGTCTTCGATATCTTCCACCACCGGCTCTTGCCCTGCGACGACCTGCCCGCACTGCTGGGCCGCGCCGCCGCCCTGTGGGCGCACTCCCCGGAGCATGGCCGCCCCAAGGTCCACCTCTCGTCGCAGATGCTTGGCGCGCGAACAGGCAAACACGCGGACACCATCGAGGATGCCGACATCATGGACCTGTGCTCCACGCTCACCTTTGACGCCGACCTCATGGTGGAGGCCAAAGCCAAAGAAGACGCCGCCCTGCACGTCCAGCGCGTGCTCGCCGGGGCGCACTGCCTTGCGGGCTGGTCCCACGAAAAGTGACCCACGCGCGGGGCGGCGCGGCCCTGCCCCTTCG
>NZ_JBUDSW010000225.1:0-6084 GCF_054921475.1 Desulfobaculum sp.
CGGAAAGCCGCCCGTGGCGCACAGGTGGGCGTCGAAGACGCCGCGCATGGCGCGCAGCGGGTCGCATGTGGGGTCCGGCGCGCCGTCGCTTGTGCCCGTGGGCACACTGGCGAGGTTTTCCTTCAACATGCTGATGCGCAGGCGCTCGGGCAGGTGCTTGAAGAAGAGTTCCGGTTCGTAATAGGCGCCGACAATGGCGCTTTCCAGCGTATTGCCCAGCTCGCGCACGTTGCCGGGCCACGAGTGGGCGCGCAGGGCGTCCATGAAGTCCGGGGCAAAGGTTTTGGGGTCGATGCCGTTTTTGGCGTAGATGCGCTCCGCCAGTGCGGGGACAAGGGCGTCGATGTCCTCGGGGCGCTCGCGCAGGGGCGGAATCTGGATGGTGACGGCGCACAGGCGGTAGAGGAGGTCCTCGCGGAATTCGCCGTCCTCAGCCATGGTTTCCAGATTCCGGTGAGTGGCCGCCACCACACGGAAGTCGCTGGAGACCTCGTGCTGGGCGCCAACGGGGCGGAAGCGCTTTTCCTGCAACACGCGCAGGAATTTTTTCTGCAGGTCAAGGGGACGCTCGCCCACCTCGTCAAGGAACAGGGTGCCGCCGTCGGCTTCCTTGACCAGTCCGGTGCGCGGGGCGTCCGCGCCGGTAAAGGCGCCGCGCACGTGCCCGAACAGGGTGCTCTCCATGAGGTTGGCGGGAATGGCCGCACAGTCCACCACGATGAAGGGCTTGTCCGCGCGGGCGCTGTTTTCGTGCAGGGCGTGGGCGAAAAGCTCCTTGCCGCTGCCCGTCTCGCCGGAGAGGAGCACATTGGCGTTGCCGCGCGCGGCGATGGCGAGGCGCTCCATGGTCTTCTCTATGGCGGCGCTGTCGCCCACGATGCCGCAGCGTTTGACGGGTGCGGGGCGGGTGAGCTCGCGCAGGTTGTCGCGGTATTTGAGCACGCGCTTGAGGGGCAGCAGGATTTTCTTGGGGGACAGGGGCTTTTGCAGATAGTCCCACGCGCCGTTCTTGATGGCGAGTTCCGCGCCGTCCGGGTCGCCTGCGCCGGTCATGATGATGACCTCGGGCGGCACGGGCAGGTTCTTCAGGTGCGGCTGGATGTCCAGACCGTTGCCGTCGGGCAGGCGGACGTCCAAAAAGAGCACGTCAAAGTCGCCGCCAAGGGCGCGGCTGAGGCCGTCGGCATAGGTATGCGCGCTTTCGGCGTTGTGCCCGATGTTGCGCACCACTTCGCCGAGGGCCTCGCAGGTGGGGGCGGTGTCGTCAATGATCAGAACGTTTGCCATGATATTCCTCTGTCGCTAGGCCTGCTGGCCGTCTTCAGTCTGGGGGCGCAGGTATTTGCGCACCGTGACGGCGAGGTCCTGCAGGCTGACGGGTTTCTTCAGGTATTCCTGTATGCCAAGGCGCGCGGCGTCGTGCTCGTTAAAGCTGTGGCTGTAGCCGGTGCACAGAATGATGGGCACATCCGGCCGGATGGCGAGGATTTCCCCCGCCAGCTTGTCGCCGCGCAGGTCCGGCATGTTGTAGTCCGTGATGACGAGGTCAAAGGACGCCGGGTCCCGGCGGAAGTCGCCAAGGGCGGCGCGGCTTTCCGTGGCGGCGTGCACGCGGTAGCCAAGGCGCGTCAGCAGGCTGGTGTACGACTCGGTGAGGTCGTGCTCGTCATCCACAAACAGGATGCGGCCTGTGCCGCAGGGCAGGCTGGGCTTTTCATGCGCGGGCTGGACTTCTTCGGCAAATTCCTGCGCGGGCAGAAGCACGGTAAAGGTGGAGCCTGTGCCAAGGGTGCTGTCCACCAGCACGGTGCCGCCCCATGATTTGACAATGCCGTCCACCACCGCGAGGCCAAGGCCCGTGCCCTCGCTGGGGGTTTTGGTGGTGTAGAACGGCTCAAAAATGCGTTCCAGTTTTTCCGGACTGATGCCCGTGCCTGTGTCTGCCACCTCAATGGCGAGGTAGCGTCCTGGGGGCAGGGTGCTTCCTTCCGGCCCGCCCGTCATGCGGCGGTGTACTGCGCCGAGGGTGATGCTCAGGCGTCCGCCCTCGGCGTGCATGGCGTGGGCGGCGTTGGTGCACAGGTTCATGAGCACTTGATGAATCTGCGTCGGCTCGGCAAGAACCGGCGGCTCCGGCGACTGGATGGTGTAGTCGATGGCAATGGACGCCGGGAGCGACGCCTCAAGGAACTTCACGGTCTCCTTCACAATGGGGCTGATGGTCAACAGCGCCACCTCGTCGCCGCCTTTGCGGGCAAAGCTGAGGATCTGGCTGACGAGGTTGCGGCCACGGTCCGCCGCCGTGAGGATGCTGCGAATCTTGTTCTTGAGGGTCTCGTCGTCACCGGCGTGGAACATCTCCACCAGTTCGCCGTTGGCGATGATGACGCCGAGGATGTTGTTGAAGTCATGGGCGATGCCGCCGGCAAGGGTGCCGAGGGCTTCCATGCGCTGCACGCGCTGGAGTTGGCGCTCCTTTTCGTGCAGGGAAATTTCCGTGCGCTTGCGTTGCAGGGCTTCCTCAAAGGCAAACAGCATCTCCGCCAGCAGGGTGACTTCGCTTTGGGTATGCGCCTGCCGCATGCGCGTTGCCGCGATGATTTGGGGCTTGGCGTCGTGGTCGCCCTGCAGCGGTACGGCCACAACGTGCAGGTGCGCCTTGCCTGCTTCATCAGTGCACAGCGCCTGAATAACGCGGCCACGGGCGAGGTCGCGGACCTGCGTCTCGTCCAACCGGGTGGAGAGAAAAAGCGTGGCGTGCTCCTCGGACGCATCATGCGAGGCCACGCCAAGCAGTTCCAGAATGGAGCCATCGGCGTGTACTTCGCCCCATGCGGCGTAGTCGCTGCCGGACAGGCCCATGGCCTCATCCAGACAGCGGCGCATGACTTCGCGCTCCGTGTGGCACTCCAACGAGCCGAGCAGGACCTTGTTGATGGAACTCAGCGCCGCGGTGCGCAGGGCCACCTGCCGTTTGAGGCTGCGGTTCCATACAAGGATAAGACAGATGCCGCCGATGACAACACCTACCGCCGCCAGCATGCCCAGCCAGAAGGTGCGGCTCATCCAAAACGGTTCGTACTGCAGGGACAGCCACTTTTCCTCAATGGCCTTACGCTCGTGCGGGAGGATGAGGGCAAAGCCCTTGCGCAGGATGCTGTTGAGCATCTGCATGTTTTTGCGCGAGGCCATGCGCAGTTCGATGGAATAGTTGGTCAGCCCCGCGATGCGCAGATTGCTGATGCGCGCGTTGGCAATGTAGTGCGAGGCCAGCGCCATGTCGCAGATTAGCGCGTCAATGTCGCCAACGGCCAGCGAGCGCAGGCCGCCGATATAGCCGCCCGCCACGGGCACGACTTCGCAGTCCACCTTGAGGCGTGTTTTCAGGTATTTGGTGAAGTCCGGCGACACGGTGACGCCAATGCGCATGCCGCCCAGCTTGTCGAGGGTGAGGTCGTCCGTGAATTCCTTTCGCGTGATGATGGCGGCGGGAACGCTGACGTAGGACTGCGTAAAGTCAAGGTACTGCTGGCGCTCCTCGGTCATCTCAATGGCGGCGATGATGTCGATGTCGCCGGCCTTGATGCGCCGCAGGAGTTCCTCGCGGTTGCGAAAGCGCACGGGCTTGAAGTCCAGCCCCACCTTTTTGCTGATGAGCTTGATGTAGTCCGCACTGAGGCCGGAGTAAGACCCCTCAAGGTCAAATTCCTCGTACGGGGGAAAGTGCAGGCTGGTGCCGATGGTGACCTCGTCCTTGTGGTCCTTAATCCACTGCCGTTCTTCGGGCGTGAGGGGATTTTGGGGCGAGTAGTCGTCGCAGCCGGCAAGAACGGTGATGGCCACAAGGGCGAGGAGCACGAGGGCTCTCTTGAGCATGGGAGGTGACTCTCCTTGGATGCGCCCGCCGCCCCGGGCAGGGCGGCGGGGCGGAGCATCCATAAAGGCCGTGGCTATTTGCCGAAGGGGCACTTGGGGAAGCTGCAGTTGGTGCAGCCAAGGCACATGCCGCCTTCGCCAAGGCGGGCGAGGTCTTCGCGGGTGATGGACAGACCGGCCAGCAGGCGTGGCAGCAGCAGGTCGAGGCTGGTGCGCTTGAAGAACAGCGCGCAGGCCGGAACGCCCAGCAGCGGCGCATCGCCAACGCGGCCTACCAGCGTCATGGCGCCGGGCAGAATGGGCGCGCCGTAGACGAGGTCCGTGGCTCCTGCGTCCACAAGGCCGTGGCGGGTGACGTCGTCCGGGTCCACGGACAGGCCCGCCGTGGTGATGATGAGGTCGCAGCCGTCGGCAATGAACTGCTTTACGGTGTCGCGGATGATGTCGCGGTCGTCGGGGACAATGGCGCAGCGGTGCACGCTGGAGCCAAGGTCCGTGAGCTTGGCGCGGATGATGCCTTCAAAGCGGTCCTCGATGGTGCCGTTGAACACTTCGTCGCCGGTGATGAGCACGCCCGAGCGGGCGGCCTTCAGCGGCAGCACCTGAAAGACGGGGCCTGCCTCAAGGGTGGCCATGGCGCGCTGGAAGTCCGGGCGGCGCAGGTACAGCGGAATGGCGCGGGTGGCGGCGACTTCGGCGTCCTGCCGCACAAGGGTCCAGCCGTTGCGGCTGGCGGCCATGACGCCGGGGGCGAGGTTGAAGGCGTACAGGCGGTCGGTATCCACACACAGCAGGCCGTCGCGCTCGGCGCGCAGGGTGACCTTGCCTTCGTGCGGGTCGGCCGGGGCGTGGACGCCGGCGCCGGACATGGCGTCTGCAAAGGCCTTGGCGCAGTCGTTCTCATGCACCCAGTCCTCGCCGACTTCGTTTTCGGAAACATAGACGTTGTTGCGGCCCATGGTCTGCAGGCGGCACAGGTCGCCCGCCTCAAAGGTCTGGCCCTTGCGGAAGGCCGCGCCCTTGCTTTCGCCGGGGACGATGCGGGTCATGTCGTGCAGGGCGTCCTTGCCTACGGCCTCGTCCACAGCCACGGTGTGCAGGTTTTCCGGCACGGGGTAGACCACGGATTCGCTGTCGCCCTCAGTGGTGGCGGGGCGCACGTAGGGGGATTCGCCACGGCAGGAGCGGCACATGGGGCCGTGCATGGAGGGGTAGGCGTCGCCGCACAGGGGGCAGATGGCGATGTCGCCCTTGCTGCGCTTGACCAGCATCTCCTTGCTGACCTGAATGGGCTCCACGCTGAGGATGTCCGCGCCGTACGTGCCGATTTCCCAGCGGAGCTTGTCGGAGTCCTGCTCGGGCTTGGGCTTTTCCTTCAGGAACCACACGCGCAGTTCCGAGTCCGCCGGGAGCTTGTCCACATCCAGACGCACGCGCACGCCAACGCCGGTGTATTTGTCGTACATGCTCATGGCGTAGATGCCAAAATTGAGCACGCGCACCCAGCCGTTGCCCAGCGTACAGGGCGTCAGCATCTGGATGGCGTCGGGCAAACACCACGAGGTTTCGGAAATGGCTTCAAACAGGGTGCCTTCGGGCAGGTGGCGTCTGGCCTCTTCTACCATATAGCCGCCAATAAGCAGGCCCGGGGCGGGATAGTTGTGGAACAGGCGCGCCATCTCGATGAATTCTTCAAAGGTATGGGAACCAATATTCCTGTATCCGGCGGCGCCGGACGTCTGGGATGCAGTCATGTGATGCTCCTGATGGATGATATAGGGGGTGCATCCGCTCAGTACAAGGAGTGTGCCAGAAGAGGAAAGTTGTGATGGGAACAATTTCAATAGGTTAGTGAACGCAGCGGCGCACGCACAAGGGGCAGTTTCCATAAAATGTGGAAGGTCTGTCAAACGGAAAAGTGTCCCCTTCCAGAAAAGGTGGAAGGTTTGGGCGCGAACGTCTGGGAAAAGCGGAAGAACTTTTTTTGCCCGTGCTCGCGGGCTGGGTGGAGGCCGAAGACAGCGGCGAGAAGAGGGAGCACGTGGGCGGCGGAGACTGGGGGAGAGGGAGAGACGCAGGGAGGGCCGGACGGCTTCCCGCGCGGCGCTGGGTATGGGACATGCGGCGATGTGGTGGTCACGTGTTGTCTGGGCGCGGGAGGCGGCCCCCAGCCGGGCGTGCGCGGCTTTTGTGCGGGGGGATTGGCTC
>NZ_JBUDSW010000226.1:0-6058 GCF_054921475.1 Desulfobaculum sp.
CGTGTACTCCGCCACAGAGCACTACCGCGGCCTGAGCCCGCAGACCAAGACATGGTTCTGGCTGTTTCACCACACGGTGTCGGCCTTCTTCCTGTATATTCTTTCCGGCCCGTCCAATCCGTTTCTGGAGCTGTCGCCCGCGCCCGCACAGGGCAACGGCCTGAATCCGCTGCTGCAGAATCCGGGCATGATTTTCCATCCGCCCCTGCTGTTCCTTGGCTACGGCGGCTTTACTGTGCCGTGCTGCTTGGCGCTGGCGTCGTGGGTGAACCGCGAGCAGCAGCCGTGGCTGGAGCATGGCCGCAAGTGGGTGCTGTTTGCGTGGATGTTCCTTACCGCAGGTATCATCCTTGGCGCGTGGTGGTCCTACATGGAGCTGGGCTGGGGCGGCTACTGGGCATGGGACCCGGTTGAAAACTCCTCCCTCGTGCCGTGGCTGGCCTCGACGGCCTTTGTGCATACGGCCATCATCCAGTCCCGCCGCAACTCCCTGCACCGGACCAACGTCTTCTTCATCGCGCTGACGTTCCTCCTGTGCATCTTTGCCACCTATGTGGTGCGAAGCGGCGTTGTGGACTCCCTGCATGCCTTTGGTACCAGCGAACTTGGCGAGCCGATTTTGCTGTTTATGGTGGGCGGCCTGATTGTGGCGATTATCGCCACCTTCTCCGCCAAGGAGCACAGCGCCCGTCCGCTGGATGATCTGTTCTCGCGCCCGGGGCTTTTGTTCCTTGCCGCGTGGATGTTCCTCGCCATCGGCTTTGTGGTGTTCCTGGGCATTTTGTGGCCTGTTATCTCCACCATTTGGAGCCAGCAGCCCATCGGCCTTGAGGCGGACTTCTACAACAAGGTCTGCCTGCCGCTGTTTGCGCTGATTTCAGTCTTCCTCGTGTTCTGCCCGTGGCTTGGCTGGAAGGGCGGCATCCGCGACAAGAAGATGTTCTACGCTGTGTGTGCGGCCACCCTGCCGGCAGCGGGCTTCTTCTGGATGGTTGGTGTGCGTCACCCCGTGGCCCTGATGGGCGCGGTGGCCGCGTGTGTGGGCCTTGCGGGCATTGTGGGCCTGTTCATGACCCGCCGCGATATGCTGCGCACTCCGTCCTCCCTTGCGGCCTACGGCGTGCACGTTGGTCTGCTGCTGATGACGCTGGGCATTGCCTTCTCCGGCCCCTACAAGGTGGAGAACGAGGCGGTTCTGGAGCCCGGCCAGAGCATGCAGGTCGCCGAGTACACCGTGACCTACAAGGACAGCGAGGAAGTCTCCACGCCCGGCATGGCCTACTTTGAGGTGCTGCTGTCCGTGGACAAGGACGGCAAGCATGTGGGCGAATTGACACCGCAGCGCCGGGCCTACCGCAACAACAAAAACGTCTTTGCCGAAGTGTCCGTTATTCCGGGCCTTGGCGATGAAATCTATGCCACCCTTATCGGGTCCACCAAGGAAGGGAGCGTCTCCCTGCGCATCAGCGTGAATCCTTTGGTGAACTGGATTTGGATTGGCGGCACCCTGATGTCCATCCTGCCGCTACTGGCTTTCCGCCGCAGAAAAGCGTAGGAAAGTCGGCATGATGCTTCGACTTGAGAATGTTGCTAAGTTCTACGGCTCGAAGCTCGTCTTTAAGAAGATGAGCTTCGAGCTGGAGCGCGGCCGCGTCTTGCTGCTGGTTGGCGAGAATGGCGCGGGCAAATCCACGCTCCTGAAAATATTGTCCGGACTGGCCCGGCCTTCCGCCGGGTCCGTCCACTGCGCCGCCCCGCAGGACCGCGTTGCCTACGTGGGACACCAGACCTTCATCTACCCCAAGCTCAGCGCCGTGGAGAACCTTGCCTTTTGGGCCAAGCTCTATGGCGCGGACACCAGCGAGGCCACGCTTGTGCGCATGCTGGACCGGGTGGGCCTGAAGGCGGCGGCCTTTGAGGAGGCGGGGTCCTTCTCGCGCGGGATGGCTCAGCGCTTGTCGCTGGCCCGCGTGTTTATGCTGGACCCGGAGCTACTCTTCCTCGACGAGCCGGGAACGGGCCTTGATGTGCGCTCGCAGGAGGTGCTGTACGGCGAAATCGCCGCGGCCCGTGAGCGTGGGGCGACCATTGTGTGGGTCAGCCACGATGTGGCGGGCGACCTGCACCGCGCGGACACCGTCCTTGCCATAGCGGGCCGCACCGTGGGCTACTTTGGCCCGGCGGCGGACTATGTGCCGACCGGGGCTGTGGCTGTGGGAGGTGGCGTGTAATGCTCGCTTCCGCCGTTGCCATTGCCCGCAAGGATATGCGCCTTGTGCTGTCCGGGGGCGTTGGTCTTGCGCAGCCCATTTTGCTTGGGCTGTTGCTTATTTTTGTGTTCAGCACGTCGCGACCCGCCGGGGAGCTTGTTCCCGCGCAGGCCGCGGCGGGTATTTTTTGGCTGGCGTCGTGCTTTTCGCAGGTGCTCATCTTCAACACCCTCTATGGGCTGGAGGAGATGAACGGCGCGCGGACGGCGCTTTTGCTGTCGCCCATTCCTGTGCATGGGGTGTGGCTGGGCAAGGCCCTTGCGGGTTTTGTGCTCCTTTTTGCCTCGCAGCTTGTGTTTGTTCCGGCGGCGGTGGTCTTCCTTGGGCAGGACGTGCACGCGGACTGTCTGGTGATGTTGGCCACCCTTGTTGCCGTGGACTGGGGCGTTGTGGTGCTGGGCGCGCTGCTTGGCGCGCTGGCGCAGGGACAGGCCGCTAAGGAATCGCTGCTGACGGTGATTTTATTCCCTTTGCTTATCCCGCTCCTGCTGGCTGGCGTCAGCATTGGCGGCGCGTATTTTGCCGGAGAGAGCACCAGCGGCCTGATGGGCTGGCTGGGATTGGCAGGTGCCTTTGACGCGCTGTTTACGGGCGCGGCCCTGTTTTTGTTCCCGCATGTGTACGGGGCCGAAGGCTAAAGGGCGTCTGGCGACGCATTGAATACAGTTTGGCCGCCCCGCGTGCGCAGCGTGCTGTGGACTGGTGGCGACGACCTACCCAAACGGAGAGAGAACGAGTGAACAGCCGCACGAACTGGCTTCCCTTTGCCGCAGTCGCCTGCGCGCTGGCCATGGCCGTGAGCCAGTGGTTCATCTGGGTGTACGCCCCCGTGGAGGAGACCCTTGGTCCGGTCCAGAAGATTTTTTACTTTCACCTTGGCCTTGCATGGTGGGCGCTGTTTAGCTTCTTCGTCGTGTTTGTGGCCGGGGTGCTGTTTCTGCTGAAACGGACATCGCGCTTTGACCATTTGGGCGGTGCGGCCGCCGAGGTGGGCGTGCTGTTTGCGGGCCTTGCGCTGGTGACGGGCTCCGTATGGGGCCGCGCCTCATGGGGCGTGTGGTGGACGTGGGATCCGCGTCTGACCACCACGCTGATTATGTGGTTCGTCTACTGCGCGTACCTTATCCTGCGCGCCAGCGGCATTGGCGAGGAGCGCCGCGCCACGGTTTGCGCCGTGGTGGGCATTGTCGCCTTTTTGGACGTGCCGTTGGTCTTTTACTCCGCCCGTATGTGGCGGAGCATCCATCCGGCAGTCTTTGCCAAGCAGGGTGGCGGGCTGGAGCCTGAGATGCTGACAACGCTCTTTGTCTCCCTTGCCGCGTATGGCCTGCTGTGGCTGTGCGTGACCACCATCCGCGCGCGGCAGCTTGCCGCCGGAGAGAAACTCGACGCCCTTGCCAAGGGCGGAATGCACTAAACGACAACACACGGCCTCCGACGAAGTGGGGGCGGGGAGTTCGTCATGGATTACACCGGATACCTTTTGACCGCCAATGTGGCTGTTTGGCTTGGAGTGGGCGGCTATTTGCTGCTGCTTGGCGCAAAGCAGCGCCGCTTCGAGACCCGGCTTCGGCAGATGGAGCACATTCACGATGACAGCTAAGAAAACGACGGCCAATGACACCGCCTCCGCCCCGCAGAATGCGCAGGGGCCGGGCGGCCGACAGGTTCTCCTGCTGCTGATGGCAGTAGGGCTGGTGGCACTGTTCGCCGGTTCCCTCGTCTACCGCGCCAAGCATCCGTCCCTGACGCAGCATGTGGAGCACACCGGCTCGCAGCAGGGCGGTGGGCAGGCCATGTCCGGCGCATCCATGGAGATGATTAAGGCCCTGATGGCCAAGCTGGAAGAAAACCCCAAGGACGTGCACGTGCTGCATACCCTGGGCGAGCAGTTTATGCGCATGAAGGCGTGGGACCGCGCCAAGGCCCTGCTGGAGCGCGGCCTGAGTGTGGAACCCGCTAACAAGCAGATTCTGCGTTTGCTTGGGCTGACGGAGTTCAACATGGAGCACTACGCCGAAGCTGCGGAAAAGTTTGAAACCGTGGTGGCGTTGGAGCCCGGCGATTATATTTCGCACTACAACCTCGGCATTGTGTACGCCCACTTCCTTGAAAAGCCTGAGAAAGCGCGGGAGCACTTTGAGGCTGTCGCCAATGGCGAGGGCGTCCCCGACGAGTCGCGCAAGGAAGCGCAGGAGCAGCTGAAGCACCTGCACTAATCCCCCGCGAAGCGCTGAAGAAGAGCAGGGAGGAACCGTTTGACGGTTCCTCCCTTTTTTTGTTCGCGCTGGACGGGAGCGCGCGGCAATGGGCGCAGAGGCGCATATGGGCCTGTGCCTCGGGTGCTGGAGAAGGAAGGTGAACGTCAACGGGAGTTCGTGCACGCTGTAAGGCGTTGTTTTGGGTTGCTCATACGCTGTGCTGTCTGCATTAAATGCTGTGTATGGCTTTTGTGCGTGGAGTGTGGCGCAAGTGTCCTGTATCTGTGTTGATTTTTGACTGCTCCGATTGACATGGTGTGGGCGGTGTGGCACCACTATACATGGTGGAAAAGTGTACCCCGTCTTCAGAGCCTGTCCTGTGTGTTGGGGCGGCGCAATCTTGACTGGTCGCGGACGGAAGCGAAGCCGCGCGGAGGAGAGCGTTATGCGGATGAAAGGTCTGTTGGGAGTGTGTGTTGCGCTGGTGGGGCTGCTTGTGCTGGCTGGGGCCGCTCAGGCGAAAACGGTGACCATTGCCTGTGCCTCGCCCTTTACCGGTCCCCTTGCTCCGTATGGCGACAACGTCAAGGCCGGGGTGATGATGAAGGTCGATGAAGTGAACGCCGCAGGCGGCATCAACGGTGCGCAGGTAGAGGTGGTCTACCTTGACGAACTCTGCGACCCCAAGGAAGCCGCCACCGTCGCCGCCAAGATTGCCCGAAACGACGACATCGTCGGCGTGGTGGGGCACCTGTGCTCCTCGGCGCACCTTGCGGCGCTGCCGACCTACGTCCGCCGCGGCATCCCCGCCCTATCCCCCACGGCGACCAACGTGACCATCAGCTATCAGAACAAGGACAGAAAGGGGCTGGTCTGGTCCTTCCGCGACGTGTACCGCGACGATTTTCAGGGCAAGTTTCTTGCCCGCTACGCCGCTGAAAAGCTGGGCCTCAAGCGTATCGCCATCTTTTATGAGAACAATGACTACGGCATCGGCCTCAAGGACGCCTTTAAACATCAGGCTATGGCGCTGGGGCTGACCATTGTGGGTGAAGAGGCCTACATCAAAGGCACGCCCGACTTTACGCCGCAGCTGACCAAGCTGAAGGCGGCTGGTCCGGACGGACTGTTTATTTCCGGCTACTACAACGAAGGCGCGCTCATTGCCGGGCAGGCCAAAAAAGTGGGGCTGGACGTCCTGAAGTTTGGCGCGGACGGCTTTGACAACGCGGACTACATCACCCTTGCCAAGGAGGCCGCCGAGGGCACGTACCTGACGGTGCCCTTCCTTGCCTCCGAGGCAGGCCCCGAGGCGCAGGCGTTTATGGACGCCTTCCGCGACCGCTTTGGCCGCGAGGTGGACTACATGAGCGCCAATGCCTACGACGCCGCGGGCATCCTGCTTCAGGCCATCAGCGAAGCCGGAGCGGACCGCCGCAAGGTCCGTGATTATCTGGCCGGGATGAATACGCCGGAGAAGGGCTACAAGGGCGTCTCCGGGCTGACCTACTTTAACGAACATGGCGACGCGCAAAAGCCCGCCTTCGTGAAGATGGTCAAGGACGGCGCGTTCGTTCCCGCCGAGCA
>NZ_JBUDSW010000227.1:0-5922 GCF_054921475.1 Desulfobaculum sp.
TCGCCCGGCGCGCTGTGGGTGCTGATGGCTTCCCCGGCGTCAAAGGCGAACAGGGTCGTGTTTACCGTCGGCCGCTGGCTGATGGTGCGGCTGACCACCTGACCGGGAGCGTAGTCCACGAGGTCTGCCATGACCACGGGCTGGGAAAAGGGCATGTTCTTTATAAGTGTTTCTTCTGGCATGGTGCCTCCTTGCCGGATATTCCGGCTGTGTCTGCATGATGTGTGTCCACAGTAGCCTACCACAGCCTCGCCGCCTTGACGTGCGTCAAACCCCGGCCACTTTTCCCAGACGGGCTTCTGCCTGCGCCGCCCTTTACAATATGGGCGGATTATTCCTATGTACCAGTCGCAGTGTGAGAGCGCGCCGCATCTGAACGTGGCCGCGCCCCGCAGCGATACAGCGCCAAGTCCCGCCCGCGCCGCGTCGCCGCGACCCGCCCGCGCCGGGCCTCTCCCCGCAGACGGGGCCACAATCTAGCCAGGAGACCAGACCTATGCCGTCTTTCGACATTGTCAGTCAGGTGGATTTGCAGGAAGCCGATAACGCCGTGAACAACGTGGTTAAGGAAGTGGCCACGCGCTACGACTTCCGCGGCGTGCACACCGAAATTAAGCTGAACCGCAAGGATAAGGTCATCAGCATCGTCACCGGTGACGAGATGAAGATCAAAGCCCTGCGCGAAATGCTTATCGCCCATTTCACCCGCCGCAAGCTCGACTCCAAGTGCCTGGAGTTCAAAAAGCACGAGGCCACCTCGCAGGGCCAGCTCAAGCAGGACGTGGCCATCAAGGAAGGCATCTCCAAGGAGATGGGCCAGAAAATCGTGAAGACCATCAAGAATCTGAAGCTCAAAAAGGTGCAGCCCGCCATTCAGGACGATCAGGTCCGTGTGACGGCCAAGCAGATTGACGACCTTCAGACCGTTATGCAGACCCTTAACAACGCCGATTTCGACCTGCCGCTGCAGTTCGTGAACATGAAGCGCTAGCGGAGAGAGGCGTGGCGCTTATTAGCATCAAGGATATTCGGCTGGCCTTTTCCGACGCGCCCGTTCTGGACGGCGTCAGCATGCAGATTGAGGCCGGGGAACGCGTGTGCCTTGTCGGCCGCAATGGCGAGGGCAAGTCCTCGCTCATGCGCGTGGTCACCGGGGACATGAAGCCCGACGGCGGCGAGATAGCCATCGGCAAAGGCGTGCGTGTTGCCCGGCTGTCGCAGGACGTGCCGCAGGACATCACCGGAAGCGTGTTTGAGGTGGTGGCCACCGGCATTGGCGAGATGGGCACCGCCCTCTACGATTACCGCTCCGCCGTGGCCGCTGTGGAGCGCGACGCCTCGGCTATGCCCGCACTGGAGGCCGCCCAGCAGGCCGTTGACGCCAGCGGCGGCTGGGAATCCTACCGCACGGTAGAGATGGTGCTCTCGCGCCTGAAGCTGGACGCGGATGCCGAGTTCGCCACGCTGTCCGGCGGCCTGAAGCGCCGCGTTATGCTGGCCCGCGCCCTTGCCAGCGACCCGGATGTCCTGCTCCTTGACGAGCCCACGAACCATCTGGACATCGACTCCATCACGTGGCTGGAGGAATTCTTGCTCCGCCACGTGAAGACCCTTTTCTTCGTCACCCACGACCGCGCGCTGCTCCAAAAGCTGGCGACCCGCATTGTGGAGCTGGATCGAGGCCACCTGGCCGACTGGCGGTGCGATTACCAGACCTACCTCACGCGCAAGGAGGAACTCCTGAACGCCGAGGAAAAGGAATGGGACCGCTTTGACATCAAGCTGGCCGAGGAAGAGCAGTGGCTGCGCAAAGGCGTCACTGCCCGCCGTCGCCGCAACATGGGCCGCCTGCGCGACCTCAAGAAAATGCGCGAACAGCGCAAAGCGCGGCGCTACCGTCCCGGACAGGCCAAGATGCAGCTGCAGGAGGCCGGGCTGTCCGGCAAGCTGGTGGCCGAGGGGCAGGACCTGACGGTGGCTTTTGACGGCGCCCCGGTGTTCAGCAATTTTTCCACCGCCATTATGCGCGGGGACAAGGTGGGCATCATCGGTCCCAACGGCGCGGGCAAGACCACGCTGCTGCGCACCCTGCTGGGCAAGCAGACCCCGGACAGCGGCGCCGTACGCCTTGGCACCAATCTGGAGATTGCCTACTTTGACCAGCTGCGCGCCAGCCTCGACATGGACGCCCGCGCCTATGACGTGGTGGGCGACGGGCAGGAATGGGTGACTGTGGACGGCAACAAGCGCCACGTTATGGGCTACTTGCAGGACTTCCTGTTCACGCGCGACCGCGCCCGGAGCAAGGTGCATACCCTGTCCGGCGGCGAGCGCAACAGGTTGCTCCTTGCCAAGCTGTTCACGCGTCCGTCCAACGTCCTCGTCCTTGACGAACCCACCAACGACCTCGACGCCGAAACGCTGGACCTGCTGGAAGAACTGTTGATGCAGTATTCCGGCACCGTGCTGGTGGTCAGCCATGACCGTGCCTTCCTCAACAATGTGGTCACCTCCACCATCGCCTTTGAGGCGGACGGCGTGGTGCGTGAATACGTTGGCGGCTATGACGACTGGCTGCGCCAGTGCCAGCAGGCCGAGGAAAACGCCGGCCCCAAAAAGGCCGAAGCGCCAAAGCCCCGCCAGCGCCCCCGCGCCGACGGCAAGCGCAAGCTGACCTTCAACGAACAGCGCGAGCGCGACGCCTTGCAGTTGGAATTGGACGGGACCCCGGCGCGCATTGAAGCCATGGAGGCCGCCCTTGAAGACCTCAGCGCCAAGCTGGCGGACCCGGACTTCTATCAGCGCGACCCTGCTGGCTTTGAGGCCGCAACGCAGAATCTTGGCAAAGCCGAAGCTGACCTTGACGCCGCCCTTGAGCGGTGGGAGGAAATAGAAAGCCGTTTGGCGGAGTTGTCGGAAGACGGCCCGGCCGCGTAGGGTGGTGAAGACGGCATTCTGCGGCGGCATCTGCCCGCAGCGTGGCCGCTCCGGCTGGCTCTGTGCACACTGGGCGCAGTGCCCCGCGCCGCGTTCCGCCGTTTTTGCGCCGCCCGCAGTGGGTGATTGTGGAGCGGACAGCTTGGGGCGCACGCCCCCAAAGAACCAAGGGAGACGCGTATGATTCGCATGCTGCTGAATATCCTGTGGCTTGTTCTTGGCGGCCTGCCCATGGCCATCGGCTGGTGGCTCTCCGGTGTGGTCATGATTGTGACCATCATCGGCATTCCGTGGGCGCGGTCCTGCTTTGTTATCGGCACGTTTGCCCTGTGGCCCTTTGGGCGCGAGGTGGCCGACCGCCGCGATGTGACCGGGCGTGAGGACATTGGCACCGGGCCGCTGGGTATGCTCGGCAATGTGGTCTGGTTCATCCTCGCGGGCATTTGGTTGGCAATTGGGCACCTTGTGGCCGCTCTGGCCAATTTCATTACCATCATCGGCATTCCCTTTGGTTTCCAGCACTTAAAGCTGGCCGTCATCTCCCTTGCGCCCATCGGCAAGACCGTTGTGGTGCGCGAGGTCTAGCGCGCTGCGTTTAGGCGGCAAAGCCGCGTGTGGCGGGCTGTGGACCGCTCTATGGCCCGGTGCGCCCCATGGGGTTGCACAGTCGGTGGAATCGCGGGTATATGTGCGGAGGCAAAGACAATTTCAGCCGAGTCCACGGCTCGCCTGCAACCTTACACACGGCAACCTGCACGGTGTTCATGCATAGACGATACACTCTCCCGTCCACATCCCGCGGCGTTATGCGCCGCGTTCAGGCCCGGTGCATCATTGTCCTGCTCATGGCGGGGCTGATGCTGTCCATGACCGCTGTGGCCCACGCCGCCAGCCAGCGCACTGCGTTTCTCGACGCGGTGTCACGGTTTAAGAAGGTAGGGGCGTCCTCAAGTTTGGCCCAGCGCCGGGATATGTGGAAGGATGTGCACTCGCGTTTTCGGCGCGTGCTGAACATGAACCCGGGCAGTGGCTATGGGCCAAAGTCCCTGTACTACATGGCCCGCTGCTATGAGGAGCTTGCCGAGCGCTCGTGGCTGAAGTCCGACGCGCGCGAGGCGGTAGACGCCTTCCAGCGTGCGGTGAACCATTTCCCCGCGCGGCACAGCTGGGTGGATGATTGCCTCTACCGCAAGGCCGCGCTGTCGTATTCGCGCCTTGGCGACGCCGCCGGGGCGCGTTCGGATTTGGAGCGTTTGCTCCGGTCCTATCCCCGTGGCGATTACGCCGGACGCGCCAAAAAGCTCCTTGCCGAGGTCAAGAAAAAGGCCCCGGCAGTGACGCGCCCCGCGCCCACCAAATCCGTTTCCATGTCCTCGTCGGTGCTGCGCCGTGAATACACGCGCGCCGTGGACCGCTTTAAGGCGCTGCAGAGCGACCGCCGCGCCCAGCGCGATGATTTTTTGCGTTTGGCGCGGGAGTTCAACCGCCTGTCCCGCGTGCGGGGCGGGGGCGTGTATGCCGCGCGCTCCGCGTACTTTGAGGGCTATACTTACGATGAACTTGGCCGCCGGTCCGGGCGGCGGGACGATTCCCGCCTTGCCGCCGAAAAGTACCAGCGCGCCCACGATATGTTTGACGAGGATGACTCATGGCGCGATGACGCGCTCTTCCGCAAGGGCGAGGTGGAATACACCGCTCTTGGCGATGAGAATCAGGCCTATGCGGATTTGCTGCGCCTTGTGCGCGACTACCCAAAGGGAGACCGCTACGCCGACGCCAAACGCCTGCTGCGCAAGATGGACCACGCCCGTGTGACGTCCAAGCCCAAACCCAAGAAAAAGCCCGCCGCCACGGCCGCGGCTCCGGCGGACTCCGGTGATACGGCGCGGCTGGTGAACATCCGCCACCGCAGTGGTGACGACTTCACCCGCGTGGTGCTGGATATGGACCGGTCCGTGAAGTTTGAGGACCACTCCCTGCCGCCGGACCCGTCCCACAACAAGCCCCACCGCATGTTCATCGACCTTGAGGGAACACGCCTTGCGCCGGACCTTGCCGCGCGGGTGAGTGTGAAGGACGGCATCCTGAGCGGCGTGCGCGCCGGGCAGAATGATGTGAAGACCGCGCGGGTGGTGCTCGATTTTCAGCGCCTGAACAAATATCACCTGTTCACGCTGGAAAATCCCTTCCGCATCGTTATCGACGTGTTTGCCGAGCAGCGCGCGGCAGGCGCCGCCCCGGTCAAAAAGACCAAGTGGCCCAAAATGCCCGACGCCAACCACAAGCCCACCACCAAGGACAAGCAGGTGGCCAAGGATGTGCTGGCGCAGCTGGGTATGACCATTGGCACCATCATGATTGACGCCGGTCACGGCGGCAAGGACCCGGGCGCGCTGGATTACGTCTACTACAAGGACAAGCGCGGCCGGAAAAAGCGCCGCATCCGCACCATGGAAAAAGACGTCACCCTGAGCCTTGCGCGCATTCTTGGGGCCAAGCTGCAAAGCCGCGGCTTCCGCGTGCTCTATACGCGTACCTCAGACACCAAGGTGCAGTTGGAAGACAGGGCCATGGCCGCCAACATCAAAAAGGCGGACCTGTTCATCTCCCTGCACTGCAACGCCAACCGGCGTTCGTCCGTGCGCGGCTTTGAAACGTACTACCTTGGCAAGGCGCGCAACGACATTGTCCTGCGCCTTGCGGCCAAGGAAAACGACGTGGACCCCATGCGCATTAGTGATACGCAGAAAATCGTCATGGACCTTGTGCACAGCTTTAAGATTCGCGAATCCAAGGTGCTGGCGCAGCACGTGCAGAAAAACTGCGTCACAACGCTCAAGCGCAAGTACAAGGGCGTGCGGGACCATGGCGCGCGCAGTGCGCCGTTCTTCGTGCTCATTGGCGCGCGGATGCCGGCCATCCTCGTGGAAACCGGCTACATCACCAACCCCACGGAAGTGCAGTGGCTGCGCCGTCAGGACTCCC
>NZ_JBUDSW010000228.1:0-5895 GCF_054921475.1 Desulfobaculum sp.
ACATTTCTCGAAATCGTCTCGATTCGCTATTTAATTGTCAAAGACCAAAGCCTTTCGACGCGGTGCGTCGTTGCGAGTGGCGTTTCTATCGGAGCAGCAAGGCCCCGTCAACACCTTTTTTCAACTTTTTTCAAAGCCCCTTGCGAACCTTTCGGCCGCAACGAGGTGAGCTAAATAATCAGACTTCCCAGCCTGCGTCAACCCCCTCATGAAGCTTTTTTTCAAGCGCCGCCAGAAGCTCTCGCTTCTCTCGGCGGGTCGCACTGTCTAGCCCCGTTGGACCAGCCCGTCAACCCGTTTTGTTCGCTTTTTTCAAATTGCCACCGACGTCGGTTTCAAACCTTTCGTCGCGGCGGAGGGCGTTTCTATGAAAATCACCCCACCCCGTCAACACCTTTTTGAAGTTTTCTCAAACATTCTCCACCCCATATCCCGGGAACCCGCATGAATGCTCGGTTTGCGCTCTCGCGCAGGAAGAGGGGGAAGATGCCTCCGGCGGGTTAAGGGAATGATTCCCTTAACAATCCCCAGGTTTTCGGGCCAGAAGCTGGCCCGAAAATGGGGTTGGGTGGGTTGAGCCTCAACGCTCTCACCCCTCCCGCCCATATACTATATAATGGCCACACCCTCTTCACTCTCCCCATCTTCACTCAAACAGGGATCCTCACCGCCCATCCGGAGCACCAAAGCCCCCCCAAAAAATCCTCTCCCATCCACAAGCCCGGGAGCCACTCAGGGGTGACGACAGTACCCGCCAAAGGAAGCCGGTCTGTGCGCAAAGGGGATATCTAAGGGCCCGCGGCCCTTAGACCGCCGGAGGCAAACAAAAAGCCCTGCAGCCCCACCACTCGCTCCACCCGCACCTTTCCCGCCATCCTCGTACCACCACCCATATTGCCTCACGTCGTCTCACATCATCTCTCCTCCCCTACACACATTCCCGCGCCCGCCACCTCGCCAATCTACACCACACCACACAACCGCACTCTGCCAAAGCGTGCCACGAAAAAGCCCCGCTGCCGGTGTTGGCAACGGGGCTGAAAAGCGTGATCGGGCCGCTGGCTTATTGGGGCTTGGCGGCGATGCTTCGGGTGACGAACTGGTAGATGTCGTCATACATGGTCTCGGGATAATAGGGGGTCAGCAGGCGGGTACGTACGCCGCCGACGAGGTTACACTGAATGGCGGTAGAGGTCTCCTCGATGGGGAGGTCGCGAATGGTGCCGTCTTTGACGCCGCGTTCGACGCTGGCCTTGAGGGTTTCGAGCACTTCGGTGAACTTGTGCTCCATCTCCTGCCTGTCGTCTCGGGTTTTGACGTCACTGTATGGCGAACAGCGAATGAGCACGAGGAAGTGCTCGTCGGGATCGATGGAAAACTCGAAATATTTGTGAACGAAGCGCTGGACGGCGTCGAGACCGTTCTCGGCAGGTGCGACGGCTTCGTTGAGTTGATCGACGAGGTGATGGAGTACGTCCATACCTGCGGCGATGAAGAGTTTTTCCTTGTTCCCGTAGTGATGGGTCAACAGTCCCAGCGCAACGCCGGCTTTCTCCGAGATTTTTTTAAACGTTGTCTCGGAATACCCGTACACACCGAAGAGTTCTTTGGCTGCTTCCAGCAAGAGTTCTTTTTTCGTCATGGTCACTACCGCGTGCTCCCTTAATGCTCTCTACCCTTGGCGCGGCAAGTGCTGCGCCTCTCCCCCAGCCTCTGACAGGGGCGTGCTCTTAGGGGAAAACCTGTTAAACGTTATGCACCAAACCGTCAATATCCCCAAGGCAGAAGACCGCCCTTACAGCCCCCGCGCTGACAAAAGACAAACCCCCTTGGACAAGGGGGTTTGCAGAGGAGGTGTTACTCAACACGATATAAAAACGCCCAAGGAAGTTTGAGCTTGAAGCCGAAAATTTGCGGTGTGATGAAATGCGCGCATGCTGTGTACCGTGCGTGCCGGATGGCGCCTTGCGCCGCGGCGTGCCTGAAGTGCAGTCAAGCCGGAGCGGTGAAGCAACCGCCCCGGCGGACTGTCTGTGCACTCAACCAATTCTCATGGTCACTGCCGGAACACCCGCATGTCCATAGCGGGCAGCAACGGATTATCGTTCAACCTCTGCCACTTGTCGCCTGTTCCCATAAGGAAACCATGTTCCGGCAAATATTGCGAAGCACGTGCGTGCGTCATTTCAATCATCATGTCAGCGGGCGTTGATTGAACACACAACCAACTGACAATTCCTTTTTACGACCAGTCCCTGCATCCTGTCAAGCGTCTTTCTTCACAAGACTCGGCGATGGGCGCAAAAACGCACGCTACGGCTTCAATCGAACTGAAGTCCATGCTACTGTGCACAAGAAAGGAGGGGGAATTCATGCCTTGGGACCCAAAACAGCCCGACCGACGCAAAGGGGAACGTCGTCAAGACGACGAGAGAAGACGCAACATACAAGACAGACGGTCCATTGAGGACCCGCTTGATATTGTGGAGCGCCGCCGTAACGAACGCCGCAGCGAGGATGAGCGCCGAAGCGGCGAAGACCGGCGCAAGGACGACAACAGCTAGACACAAGGCCGGGCCCCCGGCTGCATCACCACGTTCAAAAAAGAAGCGCCCCGATGGTCGACACCGGGGCGCTGTTGTTCTCTGACGCGGGACAGGCCCGACGGGATTAGAATTCGAGATGCTTGGGCGTACGGGGGCAGGGGATGACGTCGCGGATGTTGGCAACGCCGGTCACCATCATAAGCAGACGCTCGAAACCCATGCCAAAGCCTGCGTGGGGCACGGAGCCAAAACGGCGCAGGTCCATGTACCACCAATAATCCTCTTCGGTGAGGCCAAGCTCCTTGATGCGCTCCTTGAGAACGTCGAGGCGCTCCTCGCGCTGGCTACCGCCGATAAGCTCACCAACTCTGGGGACAAGGATATCCATGGCGGCGACGGTCTTGCCGTCGTCATTCATGCGCATGTAGAAGGCCTTAATGTCCTTGGGGTAATCATAGACGATTACGGGACGCTTGAAATGCTCGTCAGTGAGAAAGCGCTCGTGCTCGGTCTGCAGGTCCACGCCCCACTCGACGGGATATTCGAAGCGGCTCTTGCCCTTCTTGGTCTTGGCATTCTTTTTCAGAATTTCAATGGCCTCGGTGTAGGGCAGGCGCACGAACTCGTTGTTCTCAATGGAGTCGAGGGTCTCGGTGAGGCCTTTGTCCACCCACTTGGCGAAGAGTTCGAGGTCTTCGGCGCAGTGCTTACGCAGGTGACCGACCACGCTCTTGATAAAGGCTTCGCCAAGGTCCATGTCGTCGGACAGGTCAGCGAAGGCCATTTCCGGCTCAACCATCCAAAACTCAGCGGCGTGCCGAGGCGTGTTGGAATTTTCGGCGCGGAAGGTGGGGCCGAAGGTGTACACGTCGCCAAGGGAGGTGGCGAAGATTTCCGCGGTCAGCTGGCCGGACACGGTGAGGGCGGCTTCCTGCCCGAAGAAGTCATTCTCGGGGGCTTTGGCCTCGGCACTGGCGGGGTCGAGGGTGGTCACGCGGAACATTTCGCCCGCGCCCTCGCAGTCGGAGCCGGTGATGATGGGCGAGTGCACGTAGGCAAAGCCGTTGTCGTGGAAAAATTTATGGATGGCGTAGGACGCCTCGGAACGGATGCGGAAGATTGCGCCAAACTTGTTGGTCCGCGGGCGCAGGTGCGCGATGGAGCGCAAAAATTCATCCGAATGGCGCTTCTTCTGCAGGGGGAAGGTCTCGGGGTCGGCCTCGCCGACAACCTTGATGCCGGCGGCGCGCACTTCCCACTTCTGGCCCTTGCCGGGGGATTCCACAAGGGCGCCTTCCACAGCGATGGAGGCACCGGTAGTCACTTTATCAATGGCGTCCCAGCCGGGAATGCCCTCGTCAGCAATGACCTGAATGTTCATGAGGCAGGATCCATCGTTGAGCTCGATGAAGGCAAACCCCTTGTTTTCCCGCTTGGTACGGACCCAGCCCTTGACCACAATGTTCTCTACCGGCGCTGTAGCTTCCAGCGCCTGACGGACGCGAAGGCGATTCATCTGCATCTCCTGACAACTGTTCTCTCTAATGGTATGCCCAAGCCTCGCACTTGACGGAATCCGGCATCTGGGCAAAGTAACCCGGACCGACCACACGCCATGGCCGAGCACGTCCTATTAATGACTTGGCCGACGGCTACGCTGTATACGATTTTTTCATGAACCGCCACATCAGGGCGCTGCGCGAGTTGTCGCCTCCGCCGCGCGTCATCACAAAGGGGACTCCGATATGGGCTTCTTCTCCAAGCTGAAATTCTGGGAAAAAGACAAGAAAAAAGAGGCGGATACCGCGCCGGAACATGTTGCAGAGGATGCCAGCGTCCAGCAGCCCCCCGCGGAAGAGCCCGCGCCCGCGGAGCCTGCGTCACCCACGCAGACTGCTGAAGAAACGCCCACCGCGCCCCAGCCCGAGGCCGCAGCGCCCGAAGTCCCTGCCGCTGCGCACGCGGACGAGGAAGAGCCTGCCCCCTCCCCCGCCACGCCCACACCGGCGAGGGCGCCGGAGCCGGAGGCCCTTGCCCCCGAGGAAACTCCTCTGCGCGCCGAAGAACCGTGGCAGCAGGAGCTCACCCTCAAACTGCGCGAGGCCGAACCCCGCCTGTCCGAGTGGCTGACGCTTGTCCTTGAGGGCGTTTCGGAAAAAAGCCCGGAACTGTGGACGCGCCTGCGCTTTTTGTTCCGCGCCCTTGGCGCGCCCGAGGCCGAGGCCGACGACTTTATCCAGCGCTTCGACAGCTGGCTGGACATGATGGAATACGAGATGGTGGAGGACTTCCGCTCGGAGCTCCAATACCGCCTTGCCCTTGCGCTGGACCTTGAGGACGAAGAGGACGAGCGCAGCCGCCTGTTCCTGAAGCTGTCCGAAGGCCTTGAAAAGACCAAAGAAAAAATCTCCCGCCAGATCGAGGGCCTGCTGTCCAGCCACGACACCATGGACGACGCCTTCTGGGAAGAGCTGGAAGAAATCCTCATCATGGCGGACGTGGGCTACGAGGCCACGACCCAGCTGGTGGAGAACCTGCGCGAACGCGTACGCAAGGCCGGCACCACCGACCCGTCGGACTTCAAGGCCCTGATGCGCGAGGAACTGGAAGACGTCTTCAAGACCGAGCGCCGCATCTCCGCCGTGAACCCGCCCGAAGTTGTGCTGATGATTGGCGTCAACGGTGCGGGCAAGACCACCACCATTGCCAAGCTGGCGCACCGCGCGCAGATGCAGGGCAAAAAAGTGCTGGTGGCGGCTGGCGACACCTTCCGCGCCGCCGCGCTGGAACAGCTGGAAGTGTGGGCCGGACGCGTTGGCGCTGGCTTTTACGGCAAAGGCGAAGGCGCGGACCCCGCAGCTGTAGCCTACGAGGCCGTCGATATCGCCATCCGCGACGGCTACGACATGATTTTTGTGGATACGGCAGGCCGCCTGCACACCAAGGTGGACCTGATGGACGAGCTGAACAAAATCTATAAGGTGCTGGGCAAAAAGCACCCCGGTGCGCCCCACCGCAGCATCCTCGTCCTGGATGCCACCACCGGTCAGAATGCGCTGTCGCAGGTGAAGCTGTTCTCCGAGTCCTGCGGCATTGATGAAATTGTTCTGACCAAGCTGGACGGCACGGCCAAGGGCGGCGTTGTTGTTGCCATTGCCCTGCAGTACGGCGTGCCCATTACCTTTATAGGCCTTGGGGAAAAGATGGAGGACCTGCGCCCCTTCAACGGGCAGGACTTCGCCACCGCCCTCTTGGGCTAGCACGCCACAACCGACCATCACGCGCCCCTGCCATGCGGGGGCGCTTTTTTTTGGCCAACGGGGCGCTCATCGCCAAACGCAAAACGCAA
>NZ_JBUDSW010000229.1:0-5832 GCF_054921475.1 Desulfobaculum sp.
GCAAGTTCCTGCCCATCTATATGGGCTTCTTTGGCCTGTTCACGCTGTCCAGCTTCGGCTTCCCGGGGACCAACAGTTTCGTCGGCGAAGCATTGGTGCTGTTCGGCGCGTTTGAGGCCAACTATTGGGTAGGCGGCATCGCCATACCCGGCGCATTGGTGGCGGCGGCGTACATGCTGCGCCTTGGCCTCAAGATGGCGTGGGGGCGGCCCTCGTCCGTGCCTTCCGGCCATTTCTGGGACCTTGGCATCCGCGAGTGGGTGTACCTTGCGCCGCTGGCGGCGCTGGTGCTGTACATTGGCCTTGCGCCCACGCTGTGCCTGAAGGTTGTGGACCCCTCCATTGAGAAGCTGCTTTCGGACTTCCGCGTCCGCTCGGCGCAGATTCCTGCCGAGGCCCGGACGCTGGCCGATTATGCGCCAGAACTGCCGGTGGTAGTGGCCGAGCAGTAACGGACTGATGCACGTCACGATGCGGCGGGCGGCCAAGGCCGCTGCGACGCAGGAGCCGTAAACAGGAGTAATGCAAGTGTCCATACGCCCCGACCTGTTCTTGCCGGAACTTTTCCAAATCGTGATTCTTCTGGTGCTGTTCGCCCAGAGCATCAGCCGCCATTCCACGCTGCGCAATGACGCATCGTGGGTGCCGTGGGGTGCCGCGGTTGGCGTGGCCGTCTCCTTTGCCGCCATGACGGCGCAGGGGCAGCTGTTCCACGGTGCGTACCGGGTGGACATGATGTCCCAATTCTTCAAGCTGGCCATTGCCGTGGGCTTTTTCATCGGCACGCTCAATGCCGTACGCCAGCCCACACTGGAGAAGGACAAGGAAAGCGACTACTTCCTGTTCCTTGGTTTTTCGGCCCTTGGCCTGATGTTCCTTGCGTCCAGTGCGGAACTCATCACCATTTATGTGGCGCTGGAGATTTCCTCCTACTCGCTGTACGCCATCATCCCCATCCGCGCGAAGGAGCGTAGCGCAGCGGAAGCGGGCATCAAGTACATCCTGTTTGGCGCGGTAGCCACGGCGGTTTCGCTGTATGGGCTGTCGTACATTTTGGCCTCGCAGCACTCCAGCTACCTTGTGGACCTTGCGCAGGCGGACTGGTCGTGGGCCAATAATCCCATGGCCGTTGTGGGCCTGTCCCTGTTCCTTGCGGGCATGTTCTACAAGCTGGCGCTGTTTCCCTTCCACTTCTGGTGCCCGGATGTGTACGAGGGCGCCAGCAACGAGACGGCGGCCTACGTGGCAACCCTGCCCAAGCTGGGCGCGGTGGTTGTACTGGTGCGCCTGGCCGCGCTGCTGACTCCGGGTATGGAGGTGACGCTGATTTTCGCCATCCTTGGGGCGGTGTCCATGACCTTTGGCAACCTCTCCGCCCTTGTGCAGCGCGATGTAAAGCGCATGCTGGGCTATTCCAGCGTGTCCCACGCCGGGTATGTGATGCTGGGCCTTGTGGCGGGTACGGCGCAGGGCCTTGCCGCCGCCGCGTTCTACAGTCTGGTGTATATCCTTATGAACCTGACGTGCTTCTGGGTCATCTGCAAGACCAGCGAGGACGGGCGCAACGTGAAGCTGGACGACCTAAACGGCCTGTACCGGCGCTCGCCGTATATGGCCATGGTGCTGGCCGTGGCCGCGTTTGCCCTTGTTGGCCTGCCGCCTACGGCCGGGTTCATCGGAAAGTTCTTCCTGCTGACCAGCGCGTGGAACCACGGGTACAACTGGTTCGTCATCGTGGCGGCTGTGAACACGGCCATCGCCATCTATTACTATCTGAGTCTGGTGCGCCACGCCTACACTGTGGAGCCTGAAGACGCCGCGCGGCTGGAGCCTGTGGACGAAGGCCCCATGACCCGCGTGTGGGGGACGGTGCTCGCCGCCGCCATCCTGCTCCTTGGCGCGGTGCCCGGTCCGGTCTTTGAGTTTGCCGCCGAAGCTGGGCGTCAGCTTATGCGGTAAACGGCAGGGGGAACGACGTGCCCTCAAGGTCACACAACGGGACCAGCAAGCAGAACTGGCCCAAAACCGGGGAATAGAGCCGTATGCAGACAGCTGACGCAGTGAACCGCTTCGGGCGAGAGAGGACACCCTTTCGGGCAGGGCGGCAAGCCCCAGCCGGAGGCGCTGGCCCCATCCGCGCCGCGCTCCCTGCCCCCGGACAATTTGCCGTTCCATGACCGCCAGTGCGCGGTACGGAGCTGGAATGCGGCGAGAAATACGAGAACAGAGAGGCAGGCCGGACCGAAGGGTTCGGTCTGCTGTTGTATGGCGGGGGAGGGCGGTTGCGGCTTTCCAAAGCGAAAACTGCCGCATGCCGGTGGTTTGGACGACTGCGGTGAAAAAAGGAACGTGTTGCCCTTTATACTTAAGCTGAAACGCAAACCATGATAGACATACAGGAATCTGCGAGCCTTTGTCGGCTGGCGGACACGCTTGGTTCCGGGTGAAATGTAAAGGGGTTTTTTTGCCATGTGAAAGATATCACATGCACATGCGGCCTCATTGACCTTGGCTCAAGCAACTGATTTAACCGCCTAGACTCAGACGGACGCCTACGCCGCAGGGACGCTTGCGGCACTGTTGGCGCCGGTGTGAAGGCCTTCAGTTTTTCATCCAGAGACGGGAGGGATGCTCCGTGAGCAAGTACATGATCAAGACCAACCAGGACCGGTGCATTAGCTGTAATGCCTGTGAGGTGCATTGCAAGCAAAAAAACGCCGTGCCTCCGGGTGCGCGTCTGGGGCAGATGGTGACGGTAGGTCCGCTGAAAAAGGCGGGCAAGCCCAAGATCATGAACCTGTTCATGCCATGCTTCCACTGCGAGCAACCCTGGTGTGTTGCGGCCTGTCCCACCGAGGCTATGCAACGCCGCGAAGACGGCATCGTTTTTGTGGATCAGGAGCTGTGCGTTGGGTGCAAGGCATGCATCATTGCCTGTCCCTGGAACATCCCGCAGTGGGACGAGACCACGGGCAAGGTTCTGAAATGCGACCTGTGCATGGACAGAATCGACCGCGGCCTTGAGCCTGCTTGCGTTACGGCATGCACCACGCATGCGCTGGAGTTCGTGTCGCCGAATGCGGCATCTCGCACGGCACGAGAGCGACACGGGCAGAAGATGTTGCTGAAGCGCGCTTTGCGCTAACCGTTGTTTTTCTTCTTTCAACCTTTAAGGAGGGTGGCACTGTGAAATTCAAGTCCAACCACGCATTCCTCGCACTGTTCGCCATTGCCGTGGTGCTGTGCACGCAGGAAGCGGCATGGGCCGATCGCCTGACCGACGCTGTGAGCCAGGCCATCGCAGCCGACAAGCTCGACCCCAACGCCGCCAAGGGATACCTCGGCATCCCCGGCGCACCTAACCTCAACGCCCTGATCGGCCTCGTATGGGCCATCTGGGTTGGCTGGATCTTCTCCACCGTCGGCGCGTTCGGCGGCATTATGGCCGGTGTTGGTCACATCACCATTTACGGCCTTGGCGACTACGCAAAGGGCTTCGGCAAAAAGATGGCCATCAACAAGGTCGTCACCGACTCCATCCGCGTGTCCAACCAGTGGCTGGTGGGTTGCTCCGCCGCGCTGTCCACGTTCAACTACTACCGCGCCGGCCGTCTGGTTGCCCCTCTGGGCATCGCGCTGGCCATCGGTTCCGTGGCTGGTTCCTGGCTGGTGCCGTGGCTGACCGCCGGTAAGATCAGCCTGAAGTCCTACCTCGGCTACTTCGGCCTCTTCGTCCTGTTCCTGGGCTGCTACCTCTTCTACGAGACCACGCCCAAGGCCCAGAACAAGAAGAAGGAAGCCAAGGCAGCCGCCAAGGCCTTTGAAGACAGCGTGAAGACCGGTAACGTGGACATGTCCTCCCAGGGCGTTAAGGTGAAGACCTTCACCCTGACCCGTTGCGAGTTCACCTTCTTCGGCGTTGAGTTCCACTTCAACCCGCTCATCCCGGTTGTTGGTGGCTTCTTCATCGCCGCTCTTGCCTCCTTCCTCGGTGTTGGTGGCGGCTTCCTGCTCGTGCCGTTCCTGACCTCCGTGGCTGGCCTGCCCATGTACCTTGTGGCTGGCACCTCCGCCATGGCTGTGTTCATCGGCATGATCAACTCCATCGCCTCCTACATGGTCCTGAAGGGAACGCCCGTACAGTGGAGCCTCATCGGTGCCGAGCTTATCGGTATCGTCATCGGTTCCATGATTGGACCGCGCACCTCCAAGTACATCCCCGACGTCTGGCTGAAGCGCCTGTTCGTCGTGCTGGCCCTGTACGTTGGCCTGCGCTACTGCTCCAAGGGCTTCCTCGGCTTCAGCATCCTGCCTCCCTTCTAGGCGAGTGCACGCTCTGTAAAGCGAGACCCTACCCGGGCCGGCCGGTATTGACCGGCCGGCCCTTTTTCCGCCCTGCGCCGCCCTTGCGCGGGGCGGCAAGACATCGTACAAAAGAGGTCCGCGGACTTTCCGCGTAAGACCACGCCCTGAGAGGAAGACGTGTTAGCATCCTTCGACAGCCTCAATTATCTTTTTGACCCGGTGTTCATCCCCCTGTTCCGGCTGCCCCTTGAGCCGCTGACTGCCTATTTTGTGGGGATGTTTCTGCTGGTGCTTCTGTGCACGGTGGTGGGGGAACTGTCTCTGGCCGGTACATACTTCCTCAACCGTAAGCACTTTGCCAAAATCAATCAGGACATGATTCGTCAGCACAATCTGTCCGTGCAGGCCATCTGCCAAAAGGACAAGGCCAGCTACAAGGCCTGCAACTCGCTGGCGAATGAAGCCTTTGGGCAAAATTTCTTTTCCCACATCGCGCTGTTTGCCTCCAGCCTGTGGCCTGTGCCCTTTGCCCTCGGCTGGATGGTGATGCGCTTTTCCGAAGTGACCTTCCCGCTGCCGTTTACTATTCCGGCCATCGGCAACGAAGTGGGCAACAACTTTATCTTTATTCCGCTGTACGTCGCCGTGCGCGTGGGCTTTGCGAAGCTCAAGCCCTACCTGCCGGTGTTTAAGCAGATTTTGCAGGCCATCAAGGACAACGAGGACCCCGGCGAGAATCTGGTCTCGTGGTCCGAATTGTACGACGGCAAGAAGAAAGACGCCCCCGGCGCGGGAGCCCCGGACAAGGCCTAGGCGTTCCGGCGCTCCATCCGCCCCGGCAAGGAGATGCGGATGCACGAAACAAGTCTTGGTCAGGTGGTTCGGGACTACCTGACCGGCGAGGACATCGAGGAAACCTCCTACGAGGAATTCCGTCAGGCCATGGCCCGGATGCTGGTGGAGGAGCTGGGCTACCCGCCACAGCGTTTGCTGGCCAAGGTGGGCATTGAGTTCCCCGTGGATGGCGAAACCTATTGCCGCGTGGCGGACCTTGTGGCTTGCGATGAGGATGGCACGCCGCTCTTTTTGCTCTTTTTTGTGGCCGGCCAGCCCGGCAGCTTTGACCGGGAAGTCCTTGCCGCAGCGCGGCTGTACCCCGGCGGCCCCATTCCGCTGGTGGCGGTGACCGACACGCGCGAGGCCGTGCTGCTGGACGCCGCAACCGGGACGACCATTGGCACCAGCATGCGCGCCATCCCCCGGTATGAGGACCTGCCCGCCCTTGCGAAGGCCCACCCCGCGCCGCAATGCTCGCAGGAGCAGCTGGACCGCGAGCGCCGCATCCTCTACGCCTACAGCGAATTCATCTACGGCAGTTGCTGCCATACCTGCACGCCAAAGCCCGCGCATACGCCGGGGCGGGACGACGACCCTGCCTAACGCGCCGCGCGCAACAACGCCCCCGCTGGAGAAACCAGCGGGGGCGTTGTTGTGTGGTGCATTGGGGGCCCCGGACAAGGGCGGTAG
>NZ_JBUDSW010000230.1:0-5828 GCF_054921475.1 Desulfobaculum sp.
AAAGTGGTCAAGGTCCAGCATCAGCAGCGAGATTTCCTGATGATAACGCTGGGCGCGCTTCAGCTCATCCACCAGATGTTCGTCAAAATACTGACGATTGTAGATGCGGGTCAGGCCGTCGTGGTCCGCGCGGATTTTGACCTCGCGGTAGAGCAGGGCGTTTTTGAGGGCAAGGCCAAGGTGGTTGACTGCGGAGTGCAGCACGTCGCGCTGTTCCTTGCCGAGGCGGACCGGCTCCTTGGTGAGCAGGGCCAGACAGCCAAAGTCGATGCCGCCCGCCTTGAGCGGCAGCAGCACAACCTGCCCGGGGCGCGGCGAGAGGTCTTCGCCCTCGTCGGTTGTGGCGGCGTCCATCAAAAAGGTGAGCTGGTAGCTGTCCACATGGCTGCCGGACAGCTTGGCCGCCGTTTTGAGCATAAGCTCCACCCACGCCTCCTGCACGGTGTTGTGCTCATGGAAGGCGAGGAACAGTTCGGCCTCGATGTTCTCGCGGCCGTTTTCGGTCCACAAGATACACTGCGCGGCCTGTACCGGCATCAGCATGTTCAGGTCCTGCCGGGCCTGCGCAAGGATGGTTGCGGGGTTCAGGCTTTCCACGGCGCGCGTCATGATGCGGTTCAGAAACAGCAGGTAGCTGTTCTTGCGGGAAAGAATCTCACGTTCAAGGGAGATTTCACGCGTCATGCGCATAATGTCGTCATAGAGGTTATGCACCTCAATGCCCTTGACGAGGGTGTCCTGAATGCTGGCGGCCTTCAGCGGCGAGGTGACCATGGATAAAAATCCGTGGTCCAGAAAGACCTCCGGCGAGGGCGCGTCCGCATTGGCACCGACAACCATGACCTTCTGCGTGGTCTCCCAATCAAGGATGGCGGCCTTGCGGTCGTCGTCCAGCGTGGTCCAGACGCCATAGTCGATCCAGACGAGAAAGGGCTGTTCGCGTTCAACCTGTCCGTTTTCGGGCAAGGCGGAGCCGGGCCAGTTGAGCAGTGTGTAGCTGTCTCCGGCTTCGGCTTCTATTTTTTTACGGTCAATGTCGTTGAGGCCAAAGCCCCAGAGGACGGTGCGGTTGTCATTATGTTGCATGTGCGGTCCCCGCTAATGATGGAATGGAGTTCCTGTCTGGAGGCCAATGAAGCAAAAACGGGGCCAATGGCAGGGAATGCCGCATAACGCGCGGGCTTGGCGGGGGGCGGCGGCGAGGGGCCTTGTGTCGCAGAGTCCGGGGAGCGTTGAATTTTTGACGCTGGGGCGCAGTGAAAAGTTCCTTTTTTCTGGTATGGTGGAAGTGAGGAGTCATCACCACCCGTCGATACGGGGCGGACGGATTTGCCCCCATATCCCTAGGCCAGAATGAGGAGAACCCGCGTGAGCCCCTGCATTTCGGTCATTATCCCCAACCACAACTACAGCCGGTACCTGCCGGAACTTTTTGCCTCTCTGCGCGCGCAGAGTGTCGGGCTTGGCGAGGCGGAGGTGCTGTTTGTGGACGACGCCAGCACGGATGATTCCGTTACCGTGGCGCGGCGCGAGGGGGAGACGCTGGGCGCGCTTGATTTCCGCCTGCTGCGCGTTGCGCGGCAGGGGCGGCCCGGCCCGGTGCGCAATGTTGGCCTTGCTGCGGCCCGCGGGCGGTATCTTTTGTGCATGGATTCCGATGACGTGCTGGAATCCCGTTTCCTGGAGGCAACACTTGCCGCCCTGAAGCAGGACCCGCGCGCCGGACTGGCGTACACGGACCTTGTGCGCATAACGCCGGACGGGACGCACCATGTGGCCTTGCCGGAGTGCACCCTCGACGTGCTGCGCCAGCAGAATGTGGTGTCGTCCATGGTGCTCCTGCGCCGCGAGGCGTATGAAGCCTGTGGCGGCTTCCGGGGCGACACGCTGTACGAGGATTGGGACATGTGGCTGCGCATTGTGGCCGCCGGGTTCACGGCGGCGCATGTGCCCGAGGCGCTGTATGTGTACCGCGTGCACGGGGACAGCTTCACGTCCGGCGCGGTTCTGCGCGATGCACAGGCCAAGGCGGCCATTGTCCTTGCCAACAGGCAAGTGTTTCCGGCCACGGTGGCGGCGTGGGCGCGCGGCGTCATGCGCGGCGAAGCGTGGGCGGCGCCGTTTGGGCGCGGGCTTATTCCACGGGCAGAGGATGTGCGGCGGCTGAGGCAGATAGCGCAGGACGTTCTGCGTAGGCGGCTGGAGCGCAAGCCCTAGCCGGAGAGTGACCATCATCCGCGGATGAACAATCGGTGCGGATGACAAAACCGGAGCGGCGCGCCAGACGGCCTTGACGTCGTCGGTGCTCTGTGCTCCTTGCAGCTTCATGAAATCACAACGAATATGGGGAACCCTCGACCCCTTTTATGAGGGGGGAGCCATCATGGGGCGCAGCGTGGCCAATGTGGCCTTTCTGCGCGCGCTTCTGCGGGCCGACCCCTTTGACGAATACCATTTCTTTTTGACGGGAAAAAAGCAGGTGGACAGCGTAACGGCGCGGCTGGCGGAGGACTTTCCCGCCATGGCCGAGGCCGGGCGCTTTTGCGTACGGCGGCGCGAGGCGCTCCCCGCCGCGCTGGCGCAGACGGACTACCACGCCTTTCACCTGTCGGACTGCATTAATTATCCCGCCTATCTCGCGGCCCTGCGTAACGCCGAAAGCCGTGAGATATTCCCCATCACCGGGCCGACGCACTCCCTGAGCTATCAGCGCTATATGCGCGATTTCCTCGCCCACTTGTGGCCGGGGACCACCCTGCGCGACTGCGTGGTGGCCACTTCGCGCACCGCCGTGGACGTTGTGGACGGCTTCTACAGCGCTTTGGAGTCCGGCTATGGTCTGCGCGGCGGCATGCGGCCCACTGTACGGCGCATCCCCCTTGGCGTGGACGCGGACTACTACCGTCCGGCCACGTCACAGGAGCGCGCCGCGGCCCGCGCCAGCGTGGACATGGACCCCGACGGAGTGATGCTCCTCGTCTTTGCACGGCTGTCGCCATACTCCAAGATGGACGTTCTGCCTCTGATTCGGACGCTTTTGCGTGTGCGGCGGGGTGGGATGGACCTCTCCAAGGTGACCTTGTGCCTTGGCGGGTGGAACGACGGCGTGGGGAACTTTCCCAATATGCTGAGGGAGATGGCGCGCAATATCGGCGTGGGCTGGCGGCTGGAGGAAAGCCCGTCGGACACGCGAAAGCGCGAACTCTTCTGGGCGAGTGATGTGTTCCTGTCGCCTGTGGACAATCCGCAGGAGACCTTTGGCCTGACGCTCCTTGAGGCCGGCGCCATGGGCGTGCCCGTGTTGGCCTCGGCCTATGACGGCTACCGCGACCTTGTGGTGGACGGCGCGACGGGATTCCTTGTCCCCACGGTGGGCCCGGTACGTAGCGGCAGCATCGACAGGACGGCCCCCCTTGTGGCCGACGCCGAGGCGCACCTGCATATGGCGCAGCAGACCGCCGTGGATGTGGCCGTGATGGCGCAGCGGCTGGAGGCGCTGATGGTGGACGCAGGCCTGCGGCGTCGCATGGGCGCGGCGGCGCGGGAGCGCGTGGCGCGCGATTTTTCCTGGGATGAAGTGGTCCGCCAGCACTGCGCGCTGTGGGACGAATTATGGACCACGCCCATGGACCGCGAGGCCCTGCGCGGCGTACGCCACCCCATGCACCTGCCCTATGCGGAGCTGTTTGGCGGCTACACGACGCTGCGCGTGGACGGCGACCTGCGCCTTGTTTGGTCCCAGTCCGGGCAGGCCGTGTACCGGGGGCGCGACTTTGTCACCATGTATGAAGGCATAGAGCGGCGCATTTCGCCGGAGGCCTTGCGGCGGCTGGTCTTTTTTGCGCGGCGTCCCATAGACGCCGCAGAGCTTGTGTCCCGCTACGCCGAGGCCGAAGGGCTGGGCGCGGAGGATGCGGAATTTGGCGTGCTGTGGGCGCTGAAGCATGATTTTCTGGAGCGGACCGATGTGTGATGCGCCCCCTGTGCATATTCATAGTGTGTTGGAATCGCGCGGTGGGGCCACGGCCATTGCCCGCGCGCTGCACGAGTCGCTCCTACGGGAGGAGGCCGACAGTACCTTTGGCTTCGAGATGGCGGAACTCGGCGACGCCAGCCGCGCGGCGCTGTGCGCGCCGCAGGATGTTGGCGCGCAGGCGACGCCCTCGCGCCTTGTGCATCTGCATGCCACACGAGATTGGACGGCATGCCTTGACGGTGTGGCCGGGCATCCGGCGTCTTTGGTGACGCTACATGATTTTTCGCTTCTGACCGGCGGGTGCCATGCCCCGCTGGAGTGTCAGCAGTGGCGCACCGGTTGCGGCGGACCGTGTCCGCAGGCCTACCCGGAGACCGGGGCGGAGTGCCGGCGTCGGCGCGATGCCGTGGGGCGCGTGGCTCCGGTGTTGGTGTCGCCGTCGCGGTACCTTGCCGCCAGCGCGCGCGAGGTGTTTCCGCAGGCGGATGTGCGCGTTATCCCCAATGGTGTGCCGTGGCCGCGGGGGCATATTTCCCGGGCGGAGGCGCGCCGCATTGCCGAAGTGCCGCAGGATGCGAAGCTGGTGCTCTTTGTGGCGCATGGCGGCACCAAGGCGGCGTTTAAGGCCGGGGGCAAATGGCATGACGTGTGGCGCAGCATCAAGGCTGCGGTCCCGGAGGCGCAGTGCTTTATGGTTGGGGGCGAGCGTTTTGAGCGGCAGGGCGACGTGACGCATTGGCCCTACGTGGACCGCCGCACCATGATGTGCTTTATGCGCGCGGCGGATGTGTTGGCTTATCCGACCATGGCGGACAACCATCCGCTGGTGGTGCTGGAGGCCATGAGTATGGAACTGCCCTGCGTGGCGTTTGGCGTTGGCGGCATACCGGAGCAGATGGTGCACGGCGAATCGGGCATGGTGCCCGCGCCCGGGCGCTGGAATGACCTTGCCGCGCAGGTGGCAATGCTCTTAAAGCGCCCCCGCCTTGCGCGCGGCATAGGCCGGGGCGGCTACGAGCACGGGCAAACGCGCTTTACGCGGGAACGGATGGTTGCGGACTATCTGCGGCTGTACCGGCGTCTTGGCGAGCGTCTGCGCACGCCTGTGTGATGAACGCCGTTGCGGCCCGAGCGGCCTCAGCGTCGTACAGCAGGCCAATGTGGCTGACGGGGCGGGTCATCTGTTCCGTCCACCCCGGCAGGCTGATGCGTAGGGCGCGCCCCGGCAGGACCATGGCGTCCACAGGCGAATACAGGCTCAGGCACGGACACGGCGGCGTAGGTTCCGCATTGTGGATGGCCCGTATGGCCGGGCCGTCAAGGCGGATATCCTTCGCCAGCCTCCCAAGAGCGAGGGCCGCCAGCTTGCTGCCCTGATGCGGCGTGCCCAGTGTGACCACGGCGTCCGTGTGGCGGGCGATGGTGGGATATTTGAGCAGGGCGCGGATGAGCAGACCGCCCATGCTGTGCCCCACAAGGACAATGCGCCGCTGCGGCTCCTTGTCCAGCTCCCGGACAAGGCGCAGGGCAAGGCGGTCGGCCGTGGCGGTGAAGTCGCGCCCAAAGCTGCAGTAGCTCAGGGTGCGCTGGTCCGTGAGCCCCGCCCGCGCAAAGCGCCGCGAGGCCACAATCCACGCCGAGGCGTTGTGGTAGATGCCGTGGATGAAGACCACACGCGGCGCGCCGTCGGCACTGGCCTTTGGCAGCCAGAGCTTGGGAGCAATGGCCGCTGGCGAAGTCAGCAGGATGGTCAGTTGACTGCGCACGCTGTTGAGCGCGCCCCGCAGGGTCCACGCCAGAGCGCGCGGCACGCCAAGGGGATGCAGGGGTGAAGCGTCGCCTTCGTTGATGG
>NZ_JBUDSW010000231.1:0-5707 GCF_054921475.1 Desulfobaculum sp.
GCCGGCGTGATGGGCATTCCGGGCATTTTGGAAGCCGAATTGCCGCGTATGCGTGGGCGCGCGCAGGAGCTGTCACGCAAGTATTCCGCGTCGCGCAGTTTTATGTTCCTTGGCCGTGGGCTTCAGTTCCCGCTGGCCCTTGAGGGGGCGCTCAAGCTCAAGGAAATCAGCTATATCCACGCCGAGGGCTACGCCAGCGGCGAGATGAAGCACGGTCCCATCGCCCTCATCGACAAGGAATTCCCGACCTTTGCCCTTGCCCTGCACGACGACCTGTTCCCCAAGGTGAAGTCCAACCTTGAAGAGGTGCAGGCGCGCGACGGCCGCATCATCGCCCTGACCCATCCGGGGCTGGACATTGCGGCCGAGGACGTATGGGTCATCCCCGAGGTGTGGGGCCCGCTCAACACCTTCCTCGTATTGCCCTGCCTGCAGTTGTTCTCGTACGAGGTGGCGGACTATCTGGGCAAGGACGTGGACCAGCCGCGCAACCTCGCCAAGTCCGTGACTGTGGAGTAGCCGGGGCGGGAGCGTGGGCCGCCAGTCGGTCCGCGTAGAAAAACTTGGCCGCCATGTGCGGCGTAACGAGCGCCCTATCCTGCGTGTGCCGTCCGTTTTGGCGGCCGAAGCAGAACACAAATGGGCGGCTGAACAGGGGGCGCTTGCGCCGCTGTGAAAGCCGCCCGTTTTGCGTTTTACGGCGCATTCGTTAGCATGGAGCCGTCCTTGCGTGCACCGGTGCCAGGGCGGGGGCCTGCGCCTTCGTTTTCGCGGCGTTTCGTGCGTTGCCGTCCGAGGCGGCGCGGCAGAATCGCCGAGGACGGCACCATTGAAGGGAGACCCCATGGACCAGCCCATAGACGCGATGGTTCGCGTGCTTCAGACCGATATCAACCTGCGTCTTGCGGAGCCGCAGGCGCTTGAGGCGTTGGCGCGCAGGGCCCGGCAGCGCCAGTTTGCCAAGGGGGAGTACGTCTTCCACGCTGGTGAGGCGGCGACGCATTTTTATCTGATGCAGCGCGGCAGGGTTATTATGTCCAAGCAGGCCCCATCCGGCAGGTCGTTTACGTATTTGGTGGCGGGGCCGGGGATGTCCCTGAGCGGGATTGCCTGCTTTAAGGACGGGCCGCGTCTGTTCACCGCCCGCGTGGTGGAGGACGCCACGGTGCTCTCCATTCCCAGCGCCGAATTCCGGGCGTGGGTGCAGGAGAATCCGGCCGTAGCCATTGGCATCCTCGGTACCATGGGGGATATGCTGAACGGCGCGTACACCCGCGTGCTGGACCTTATTGACGAGAGCGTGGAGACGCGCATTGTCAACGTGCTGCGCATGCTCCATGCCCGCCTTGGCACCGACCTGCCGCTGACCAACAGCGATATTGCCGAAATGACCGGGACCTCGCGCGAATCCGCGGCGCGTGTCGTTTCGCGCCTGCAGGCGGCTGGAATTTTGTCCAAATCCCGTGGCCGCATCACCATCCTTGATCCGGAATGCCTCAGCGCCCCGTCCGGGCCGTTTTTCATCATTTGACCTTTTTGCCCCGTCAGTGACCGCCGTCACTGCCACGTTGCGGCCGCTCGTCTAGAACGGCCTGCATTGGCAGTGGCTCAGAATGGAGCAACGCGAATGCGCAAAACAAGGCGGTATGCACGATGGCACAAGGGTATCTTTTGACGTTTTTTACCCAGCAGAACCGTCAGTACGACGGCAAGCCCCTTGCCGAATGGATTCTGGAACAGGCCAAGGCGAGGGGCGTGCGCGGAGCCACGGTGGTGTATGGCAAGGAAGGCTTCGGCCACGACGGCCGGTTCCATTCCGAAGGGTACTTTGATTTGGAAGACGTGCCCCAGCTTGTGACCATGGCGCTGACCGCCGAGGAGTGCGACAGCCTCCTCGCTCATCTGGACGCCGCCGGAGTGCGTGTGTTTTACGCCAAGGCGGAAGCGACGTTTGCCTTTACCTCGGGCCCCGCACCAAGCGAGCGGCCCGCCTGACCCGCCCCGAGCGGGATATTTCCCCTCCCCATCCCTTTGCGCTGCCATGCTCGTCCTTGCCATTCCCTCTGGGACGGGCTGGCGGCGCATACTCAGAAAAAGGAAACAGAAATGATTGGTCCGTATGTGAATGCGGCGGCTCTGCTGCTGGGCAGTGTCGCCGGGGTCGTGATTGGTCCACGGTTTAGCGCGAATATACGCACAAGAATGCCCATGGTCTTTGGCTGCGCTTCCATGGGGCTTGGCGTTGTGATGATTGGCAAGGTGAAGCTGCTGGCCCCTGTTGTCTTGGCGCTGGTTGTCGGTTCGTTTTTGGGTGAAATCATCCGGCTGGAGGGCGGCATTCAGAAGGTGGCGAACAGGGCGCGCACGTGGATTGAAAAGCTGGTTCGCCCCTCGGGGGACGTGAGTCAGGAGGAGTTTTTGGACAAGTACGTGGCGCTGTTGGTGCTGTTTTGCATGAGCGGAACGGGCGTGTATGGCTCCATGTCCGAGGGCATGACCGGCGACCCCACGCTGCTTATTGTGAAGGCCATTTTGGATGCGTTTACCGCGCCTATTTTTGCGTCCACGTTGGGGCTTTCCGTGGGGCTGCTTGTGGTGCCCCAGTTTGTGGTGCAGGGGGCGCTTTATCTTGGCGCGGCGCTTATCCTGCCGCTGACCACGCCGGATATGCTGGCCGACTTTTCCGCCTGCGGCGGGCTGATCATGCTGGCGACGGGTTTTCGCATCTGCGGCATACAGCAGTTTCCCGTGGCGAATATGATTCCTTCGCTTTTTCTTGTGATGCCCTTTTCGTGGGGGTGGGCGCAGCTGTTTGTGGCGCCATAGCGCCGCTGGAGCGCCCAAAGGAAAAGGCCGTTTCCCCCTGTTGTCTCAGCGGGCGGAAACGGCCTTTGTGGTGCGTGAGCGCTGGCGCTACTGCGATTCCAGCTTGTTGATAAGGGCGATGAGCTGCTCGGACAGCTGCTTGAGGGTGCCCAGAGCGTCCGCCGCAGAGGTCATGTCCGTGGAGATATCTGCCGCGATGGCGTTGATGTCCTCCATGGCGCGGTTGATTTCCTCGCTGGATGCGGACTGCTCCTCGGATGCGGTGGCGATGGAGCGGATTTGGTCCGAAGTCGCCTCGACAATACTCATGATTTCGTTGAGGGCGTTTCCCGCCTCCTTGGCAAGGTCCATGCTGTGGCCAACGGCGGTGGTGGTGCTCTCCATGCCCTGAATGTTCTGGGCGCTGCTGTTTTGGATGGCGCGGACGGCTTCTTCCACTTCCTGCGTGGCGTGGACGGTTTTTTCCGCCAGCTTGCGGACTTCGTCCGCCACCACGGCGAAGCCGCGCCCGGCATCACCGGCACGGGCCGCTTCAATGGCGGCGTTGAGGGCCAGCAGGTTGGTTTGGTCCGCGATGTCCGTAATAACGTTCATGATGTTGCCAATGCCTTTGGCGTGCTCGCCAAGCTCCTGCAGGTTGGCCTTCATGGTGTCGGACAGGGTGTTGACCTCGTCAATGGAGGCCACAAGTTCGGAGACCTTGTCCACGCCAAGGGAGGCCTTCTGGTTGGAGGAGTCCGCGCTTTCCGCCGCGAAGCCGGCGTTTTGCGCCACTTCCAGCACGGTGGCGTTCATTTCTTCCATGGCGGTGGCGGTTTCGCCCACGCGGTCGCGCTGGCGGGTGGTGTAGTCCGTCACCCGCTCCACCTTGCCATCCATCTGCTCCGCCGCGCTGACGATGTTTTCGGAGATGGACTTCAGGGTGTTGGCGGCCTCCTGCATGCCTTGCTGCCGCGCGCATTCGGCTTCTTCTCGGGCGGCTTCGGCGTCCTGCAGGGCGTCCTTGGCGCTTTGGGCGGACTCGGCGGCTTCCTGCTCCTTGACTTCCACTTCGCGGATGGTTTGCTTGAGGTTGGTCACCATCTGCAGCACCGCGTTTTTCAGCTCCTCCAGCTCGCCGGTGAAGGAGGCGGAGCCAAAGGAGGACTCAAGGTCCCCGTCGCTCACGCGCTCGGCAAAGCCCTGAATGACCTTGACGGGCGTGATGAGCTTGATGCGGATGACAAAGAAGAGAATGAGGATAATCAGCGTATCCGTCACGATGGTGTTCACGGTAATTTTGGTGATTTCCGCCGCGATGGCTTCCTTGAGCGAGGCCTTGCTGAGGTACACCGTTACCGAGCCGATGGGTTTTTCCTCACGGATGACCTCGGCGGTGCTGGTGACAAAGTCGCCGGTGGGCGGCTCCGTAATTTTTTCGGTTTCGTCCGGCCCTGTTTTGGACAGGGCGAGGAAGATGCTTTCGCCGTCGGCCTCGCGCACGACCACGGCGGACAGGTCTTCATCCTGCATTTCGGACTGGATGAGCCGGACGCCGAGTTCTTCGTCGTAGTCCCACATGGGCGTCACCATGCCGATGGCAAGGCGCCCGGCCATGTAGGTGGCGGCTTTGCTCAGTCTGGCGCTGAGCTGGCTGCGCGTTTCGTAATAGTCGCGGACGCCGAATCCAAGCAAAATGGCTGTGACAACGGCGACAAGGATGATGATGATTTGGAATTGAATACTTTGATTCAGAAGCCTTTTCATGGGTCACCGTTCCGTTTTGTCGTGATAATTGTGCTGCGCCCCGGATGTGCCGGGGCCGCACCGCGCGAGCGCTGTGCGGTGCGGCCGCTGTGGCAGTGTGGTTATTGGTTCAGGAAGCTGGCGACGATGCGGTCAATCTCGCCGCTGTCCTGCATGGCCTTGATGGCCGCGTTGAACTTGGCCACGAAGTCCTGCTTGTAGGGCGCGTCAAAGTCGCGGGAGAATGCCAGATAACCGTTCTCGGTGTTGATCTGGGTGCCTTTTTTGATGACGTCGGAGCTGATGCCCATCTGGCTCATGGTGTACCGGATGGAAGCGTCGTCGTTGACGTAGGCGTCAATGCGTCCGGCCTTCAGCTTTTTGAGGTTGGCCTCGTTGTCCGCGGCTTCCTCAATCTTCAGCCCTTCGGTGTCCGGCACGGAGAACCCGGCGTTGATGCCGATGGTGAGGTCCTTATAGTCGTCCGGCCAGTTGGGGCGGGGGGAGGTCAGCACTTCGGCGCGGCAGTAGACGGCAAAGCCTTCTTCCAGAATGGGGTCGGACCATGGCTGAATCCACGGCCGCTGCTCTGGACGGTAGTAGGGCGGGAAGGCCGCAAAGCCTTGTCCCTTTTCAATGAGCTTCATGGCGCGCTTCCACGGCACCAGCTCGATGGTGACATTGTAGCCGTCCATGCGTTTGAAGGCGGCTTGGAAGATTTTGACGTAGATGCCGTCGGGCTGCCCCCGGTTTGAGAAGGAATAGGGCGTATAGGAGTCGTCACCATAGACCGTGACGCTCTGCGCCGCCTGCGCCGCATGGCTGGCCAGCAGGAGGACGGCACAGGTGATGGCAAGAAGAACAACCTTTTTCATTACAGCCTCCAAATTTTGGTGGTTGGGGGATACATAGCTTCCAATATGCCTTGGGGAGCAGGCTGTGTAAACTGGGGGTGCGGTGAAAACTGGCTTGCCATCAGCGTTTTGCAGGTTATGTGCGCGGTTTTGCTTGGGCTTTGCAGGGGAAGATATTTGCGGCGCTGATGGGGGGACGCTGCGGCAGGGTGAATCGAGGATTTTGAGGCGTTATGCAAGGGGGTTAGGCGGTGATGTGGCGCGCGCGGCGTGCGGGGGCTTTTCATCGCCGGGCAATGCCA
>NZ_JBUDSW010000232.1:0-5688 GCF_054921475.1 Desulfobaculum sp.
GGCTGGGGTTACTGCGCGAGGCCGCGCAGCAGCAGCTTGAAGTCCGTCACGGAGCCTTTCCACGTGACGTGGGGGCCGACGGAGACGCTGATGATGGGGTCGTCTGCGGCGTTGACCTCGACGACGATTTCGTCCTCTGGGGTTGAGAAGACGGCTTCTGCCCATGCCTGTGCGGGCAGGTTGTTCACTTCAATATCGTAGTCCGTGTGCAGTTCGCAGCTGATGCGTTTTTCGTCCATGGATTTCTCCTTGCGGTGTAATGGTGCCGTGGTCGGCGACGCGAGTGTGCGACAACCGGGCCGGATGTGCAAGTGGTGGCTAGTCCTCGCCCAGCATCTGACGGATGTGCTTTGCCTGCCGCTTGGTCAGCGAGGTGAATTGGCAGCCGATGATTTTGGGCGACACCCGGCGCACGGTGGCGGCGACCTTTTTGATGGTGACGGTGCCCATGATGACGAGGTCGAAGGTGAGCTTTTGCCCTTCCTTGAAGGTGACGCTCATGGGCTTGAAGCCGAGGCCCCCGAGGCTGATGTCCACCACGGGCAGATTCTCCGCCACGCCGGGGAGTTTGACGGCGCGGTCGGCAAAGGCGAGCCGCCTGTGCCGCCGCATTTCCGAGCCGTTTTTCTCCTGAACGTTGCCATCCAGAATTTGCACCTCGTGCCCTTCCGTGTCGCTGGTGGAGCCGTAATACCATTCCTCCCCCGTGAGCTTGAGGAAAAGATCCTTGGCGGCGGGGATTTCTCCCACGCTTTCCAAAATGGTGCGCAGGGTTTCCTCGGCGCGCTCGTCCTGCCCGGCGTCCATGTAGGCCTTAGAGAGGCCGACGGCGATGTCCGTGTCCTTGGGCGAGAGGGCGTGGGCGTGCTCAAAGGCGGTGACGGCCTTGTCGTGCGCGCCTTCATCCTGATGGCGCGATGCGGCGGTCTTGAAGGGATTTTCCGCGTCGGGTCGGGCTTTTTTGACCTCGGTATACAGGGATTCCGCCTGCTGGGCGTCGCCCGCGTAGGCGTAGATTTCCGAGGCTTTGAGAAGGTGCTCCATGGCCCCGTCCAGATTGCCCTTGCCCCGGTGGACTTCCGCAAGGCCTTTGTGCGCTTCGGGAAAGTCGGGCAGGCGCGAGAGGGCGGTGGTCAGCTTTTTGTGGGCGCTGTCGTATTTACGCAGCTGAAGGTCCTTCCAGCCGCTGGCGAAGAGGCGCTTTGCGGCGTCCTGCGGGGAGTCGTGCTCCGGGGCTGTGCTTGGCGCTTTGGGCGCCGCCTTGGGCGCGGTGGCCTCAGCTTTTTGGGGCGCGGCTTTGGCGGCCCGAAGGGCGGTGATGACGGCGCCGACGAGCTCACGCGGGGAGAAGGGCTTGTTCAAAATGCCGTGCGCCCCGGCCTTGGTGGCGCGGTGCTTGTCGTCGTCGGTGGGGTTGCGGGCGGTGATGACCACGGGCACCCGCAGTCCGGCGGAGCGCATCTTGCGCAGCAGGATGAAGTCCGCTGCCGAGGCGATGGACCAGTCCACCAAAAAGACGTGGGGCGGCGACGTTTGCAGGGTTTCCCATGCGTCGCGCACGTCGGCGACCATATGCACGTGCGAAAGGCCCGCGGAGGTAATGATCTTGCGGAGAAAGTCGCGGGCGGCCTTGTTTGGCTCCGCGATGACGAGTCGCAGTGATTGTATTCCGGCCATGGCACCACCGTTAGCGTCGAAGGGGATGCTTGTGATAGTACACGGAAGACGCGGCGGCGTCATGGTCTGGCCGCGGAGGAGGAATTTTTGAAAAGAATGCCGATGACAAGCGAATATTGCGCCGGCGCGCCTTCGCCGGAGCTGGAGCGCGGTGTGGCGGAATTCAATACGGGGCGCTACTACGATTGCCACGAAACCTTGGAAGACCTGTGGCGCGGGGACCAGACGCCGCACCGGGACCTGTACAAGGGCATGCTTCAGGTGGGCGTGGCGCTGTATCACCTTGAGCGTGGCGGGCGGCGCGGTCCGCTTCGGCTGTTGCGGCGCGCGCAGGAATTGCTGCGGCCCTTTGCCCCGGTCTGCCATGGGTATGATATTGCAAGGCTGGTGGCGGACGCGCGGGACTGCCAGCGGGTGGTGGAAGGGCTGTCCGAGGAGGCCAGCGTGCCGGGGCGCGTGTTTACCCTGCGCATCCACCGTGCGGGGGTGGACGATTGACGCGTGCAGGCGAAGGATTGAAGAGCGAACAACGTGGCGCAAGGCCACAGCGTGACGGGCCGCTCCCAGAGGGGGCGGCCCGTCTTGTTTTTTCAGTCCTTAAACCGGATACGGAAATCGGTGATGGTGGCGTTGTAGTTGTTGGCCCGGGAACTATAGGTCCAGCCGAACCGGAAGTGCTGGAACTCGTTGTCGCCAATGCCTAGATTTCTGGAGTCAGTGATGGTCGGTGCATCAGCAATGGGATCGTAGGACGAGAACTGGTCTAGGTCCTGCGACAGGTCGTCGCAGTCGGCGTTGGTGCAGTTGTGCCAGATGCGGATGTCCACGTCCTTGGTGGTGGCGTTCCAGTCCACTTCCATGCGCAGGGGATATTCTTCTTCGCCCTCCATCCAGCCTTCGGTGCCTTTGTCGTAGACACCGACAGTCTCATTGCCAGGATTGCCGGTGCCGCCAGAGAGTGTTTCTGTATGCGTTGTGTCGTCGTTGAGGTTGGTGCTGTTGGTGTTCCAGTACAGAATGGCCATGTGGTTAGCTTTCGTGTTAGCGGAAACGTCAGGGTACTTGGGGTCGGCTTGGGGGGTTAGGTGTCTTCTTGTATCAAATTCAAGTCCAATTTTGGGAGGAAAGATGCCAAGAGATGTTCCAGGCCGCTTGCTTGCGTATCCTAGGTATCTCCCTTGATCTGCACCACAGAGTTGGCTTGGGTCATTGTTTAACCCCGTTGAGGCATTAATGCCACACAAAGCGAATGTGTGCCCTCCGTCTGAAGTGTCAATGCTCCAGAGGAAATAGACCCGGACTCCGGAGCCGAAGCTGCATACGCCCTCGTCGCAGGCGCCTTCTGTGGCGTTGCCCATGTACCATATGCAGGCCATATCTTGAGAGCCCGTGTCGTTGAGGTTGATGCCGTCGCCGTCGGCGTTGACGGTGAAGGGTGTGCGCGAGCCACTGCGGGTGACGTAGCCGTCGCCCGGGCTGGCAAGGGGAAAGTCGCCGAGGTCGTCCTCAAAGGAGACATCGGAGCCGCCGGGACCGGTGTGCTCTGCCGTGGAGCAGTCTACGGTGCTTTGCAGATAGGTGAGGCGCGCGTATTCGAAAATATCGTCAAAGGTGCGCGAGGTGTCCACAGCGCTGAGGTCGCCGTGGGTGAGGATGCTCAGCGTGGCGGAACCGGACCCCGGGAGGGCGGTAAAGTCCTGCTGGGAGTTGGGGCCGAAGCTGGCCACGATGAAGGCCACGTCGCTGACGGTGGACGAGTCCGGCTCGGTGACGGTGAGCTGTGTGGAGTTGGTGCCGCAGGGGCCGGAGTTGGTGAGTTTGGATGCGCCGCTGACGTCGGCGACAAAATAGTAGAGGGGCTGTCCCCACGCATCGGTTTGGGTGGCGATGGTGGAGGGCACCGTGTTCCCGGTGCCCGGCGAGGGCAGGGCGTAGCTGCCGGAGCTGAACATCTCGCCGATGATTTCGTCGCGCGCCTGCCGCACGAGGTTGCGGCTGTCCACGACCTTGTCGGAGCCAATCTTGGAGATGAGCCCCGGCAGGGCGGTGGAGACGATGACGCCGATGATGACGACGATGATGGCCATCTCGATGAGGCTGAAGCCCTTTTGGATGCCGGTGCGCATAGCCGTTCTCCTTGCGTGGCCGTGGCTGGGAGCCATGTTTGAACAGCCAGTTTGGGTGAATGCTGCAACGTTTCGCTTCGTCCGGAGCGCGAGGTGCTGCGGGGAGAGTTGAGCGGGCGGCGGGCTAGCGGAAGCTGAGGCCAAAGTCGGTGATGGTTATCTCCTGCGTGGCAAAGCTGGAGGTTGTCCAGCCCAGCAGGACGCGGTCGAACGAGCCGCCTACATTGTCATAGTAGATGGTGGCATTGACGAAAGGGTCCGCAGTGCTGCTGGTGTAGTCGGCCGAGAGGTCCGTGAAGCTGGTGCAGTCCTCGGTGGCGCAGTCGCGTATCCAGCCTTGGATGGTGTAGGAATACAGGCTGCCGCTTTCCTGCGCGCGGGCGACCTCGAAGCGGACGGAGTGCTCAAAGCCGTCCTCCCACTGTGTGGCGGAGGCGGGGATATAGATGCCGGAGTCCGTGGAATTATCGCTCGGGATGGTGGCCTGGGTGGTTTGGCCGGCGTCGTCGTAGGCGTTTGGCGTGGAGACAAGATCGCCGTGCTGGTTGTCGTCGTCGCGGGTGGCGCCCCAGTAGACGATGGACAGGTGGGTGCGGACGTCGCCGGGGGAGGGAATCTGGGTGTCCCACGCGTCGCCGTCGTTGGGGTAGGCGTCTATCTCAAGGCCGATTTTGGGCGGGTTGATTTCGCCGTCGCCCGCGCCGCTGCCGCTGCCGGAGTACGCAAGGCGCGCCCCGGAGGCGCCGCAGTCCGCCGCCGTGTTGTCCGTGGCCTGCGTCACCGCAAAGATAAAGCCGTCACCGGCGGTTTTGCTGTCCGCGCTGGTGTCGGGGGTGACGTAGGTGAAGGAGAAGAAGACCCGGAAGCCGTTGCCAAAGTCGCAGGTGCCGTTGGTGCAGTTTCCTGCGGACTCGTTGCCTTGGTACCAGAGGCAGCCTGCGTCGCCGCCGCCTGTGCCGTCGCCAAGGGTGGCGGTGTTGGTCTCCGTGTTGACGGTGACTGCGCCCGTGCTGCTGCCGGGCGGGCTGATGCCGGTTTGCGTGCCGGCAAAGTCGCTGATGTTTTGCCCAAAGCTCACATCCGACCCGCGCGGGACAAAGGAGTCGGACGCGGTGTTGGTGCAGACCTTGTTGCGTAAGAGGTTGTAGGAGGCGAACTCCACATCGTCGTCAAAATTGAAGCCGCTGCCGTCCGTGCCGTAGGAGCGCGGGTCCGACACGGCGAAGGTGTTGGTGGAGTTGGTGGTTTCCTGATTGTTGTTGCGCCCTGCGCTGATGAGCACGAAGGCGATGTCCGTGAAGGTATCCGTGCCGCTGGGCGTTGTCTTTTGCACCTCAATGGAATCCGTCAGGGACGAGGTGCACAGGTCGCCGCTGGTGAGGCCGGAGTCCGGCGCGTAGACGATGGTGTTGCCGTAGGGGTCGGTCTCCACGCCGATGTCGTCGAGGGTGGTGGGCAGGCTCTTGTTGATGATGGCGTAGCCGATGATTTCGTTTTTGACCTTGGTGAGGAACTGGCTGGTGGCGCGCTTTTTCTCCTGCTGGATGAAGTCCGAGACGATGGGCAGGGTCAACCCGATGATCAGCCCCATAATGACAAGGACTATGGCCAGCTCCACAAGGGTGAAGGCGTGTCGCGAGCGGGATGTCTGATCCACGGTGCACTCCTTTGACGCCGGGGGCGTCCGCTTCCGCCGTGAGGGCTACTGCGCCAGCAAGGCCCGAAGCTCCGGCGCGGTAACGTAGATGTACATGTCGTCGTCGCCCCGGTCCGGGGATGCCCCGGTGTAGTCGGGCAAGGTGCCGAAATCAAAGTCCGGCGGGTCGTCGGGGTCTAGGGCCGCGATGTGCTGGGTGCCTGCGCCTTCCTCAAAGAGCTTGCGGTA
>NZ_JBUDSW010000233.1:0-5675 GCF_054921475.1 Desulfobaculum sp.
CGTGGATTATTGGTGCGGGCACGGCGGTATTCGGCGATACGGCCCTTGGCGTGCGTATTGGCGCCGTGCTTGGCGCGGCGGCAACGCAGCTGGTGATGTACCTTGGTGTAGCGCGCCTGTGGGGACGGCCCCGCTTGGCGCTCTTGTCCATCGTGGTGCTCAACTGCTCGCTGCTGGCCATGGCGTCCGGCATTTTGATGACCACGGACAACCCGCTGCTGGTGTGCTGGCTGACGGCGCTGTTTAGCCTGTATTGGGCCTCGCGCGAGCCGGACCGCTGGCTGCCGTATATTCTGCTGCTGCTGGCCATGGCCGTCGGCACGCTGGCGAAGTACATGATGCTGGCCTTTGTGCCCGTGGCGCTGGTGTTCATGTGGCTGCTGTCGCGCAACGGGCTGACCACGGGCACCTTTGTGCGCCGTGTGATCGGCTGCTGCATCCTCGGCGGCGTGCTTGGCATGCTGCCCATCATGATTTGGAACGTGCAGAACGACTTTGCTGGCGTGCGCCACGTGCTGCACCTTGGCGGCATGTCCGGCTCCCGCGCCGAAGCCTTTGTGCGTTTTGACAAGTTTCCGGAGTACATCGGCAGCCAGATTGGCCTGCTGATGCCGTGGTGGTTTGCCTTTATGCTCATGGGCGCGGCTGGCGTGGTGACCTCCCTGCGCGATGCGCCCGGCAAGGCCGCGCGCAACGTGGAGACGCTGGGCTACCGGCAGAAGGCGCTGCTGGCCGCAGGATTCTGGCCCATCTGGGGCTTCTTTATCCTGTGGTCGTTCCACACCAAGATTAATCCCAACTGGTCGGCAGTCAGCTACGCCAGCGGGTTCATCCTTGCCGCCGCCGCGTGGGACGCGGTGTGGCGCCGCCGGGGTGGGCGCAACTGGCGTGTGTGGCCGTGGCCCTTTGTGGGGCTGGCGCTCATGACCATGCTCATGGTGCATGATCTCTTCCCCCTGCCGTGGCGCTATGAAGGGCGCGTGCCCTTTGCCGGGCAGGTGCACATTGAGAATCCCATCCTGCACCTGAAGGGCTGGGATGACCTTGGCGACACCGTGGACGAGATGCGCCGCACCCGTTTTGACGACCCGGACAAGGTCTTTCTGTTTGGCGAGAACTACGACGTGACCTCGGCCCTGTCGTGGCATGTTCCCGGCAAGGAGCGGGCCTACTGCCTGCCCGGTGGCCGCCGCCTGAATCAGTACGACCTGTGGCCCGGACCGCAGGCCAAGGCCGGGTGGGACGCCATCTTTGTGCGCAAGAAGTTCAAGGGACCAAACGACGGCTTGCTCAAATATTTTGCAAGATATGAAACAATCCAGTACCAGTCTCGTCACGGGGGACGCCCTGCGCGGCGTTTCACCATCTATCTGTGCTATGACTATAACGGGACATGGCCAGCCATTAAAGGATCGGACGGGTACTAACGATGACGGACCCCCATGTGTGCGAGCGATGCGGGCAGCAGGGCACATCCTGCTGCGTGCTGACGCCGGGACAGGAGCAACACTGCTTTCCGCTTTCCGCTGCTGAGCGGGAGCGGATTCTGTCGTACTGCGGCGACGCCGGAGCCTTCGCCCTTGAGGTGAACACCGGTGCGTTCGTCCTTGGGGTAAAGCACGCCTTTCCCGGGGATGAGGACGCCATTGCGGCGCTCTTTCCCGTGGATGGGCGCAGCACGCACTACCGTCTGGCGACCCATGCAGGCGGCTCCTGCGTGCTGCTTGGGCCCGAGGGCTGCGTACTGCCCCGCGAGGTCCGTCCGTACTACTGCCAGCTGTTCCCCTTTTGGGTTGCCCGTGGACGGGTGATGATCTTCGCTTCCCAGACGTGCCTTGCGCAGCAGACATCCACGGCCTTTGGCCGGTTGTCCGCTATGCTGGGCACCACGGAAAAGGAGGTCCGCCGCCTGCACGGGCAGCTTCGGCTGGCATGGGGGCTGGACCCACAAGACGGGGAGCCTACCGACTCAAAACGGCATAAACGGTTCGACATATGAAGAAAGTTCTCATTGCGATAGCCATCATCTGCGGCATAGGCGCCGTGTGTGGGCTTGGCGCGCTTGGCGGCCTGTATTATTGGGCGTCCAAGGATTTGCCGAGCTTTAAAAACATCACGGACTACACTCCGCCCCTCGTCACCACCGTCTACTCGGAGGACGAGCAGGTTCTGGGCTACTTCTACAAGGAAAAGCGTTTCCTCGTGAAGCTGAACGACATGCCGCACTATGTGCCGCAGTGCTTCCTCGCCGCCGAGGATTCCAGCTTCTATAAGCACGACGGGGTGGACCTTGTGGCCATCTTCCGCGCGTTTGTGAAGAACCTGCAGGCCGGGCACGTTGTGCAGGGCGGCAGTACCATCACCCAGCAGGTCATCAAGTCCCTGCTGCTGACGCCGGAGCGCAGCTACCAGCGCAAGCTCAAGGAAGCCATCCTTGCCTACCGTCTGGAGCGTCACCTTTCCAAGGATGACATCCTGACCATCTATCTGAACCAGATTTTCTTTGGCGCGCGTGCCTATGGCATCGAGGCCGCGGCGCGGGCCTACTTTGGCTGCCATGTGCAGGAGCTTACCCTTGCGCAGTCGGCCATGCTGGCGGGCCTGCCCAAGGGCCCCAGCGCCTACAATCCGTACCACAACATGGCCGGCGCCAAGAAGCGCCAGCGCTATGTGCTGGGCCGCATGCTGGAGCTCAAGTGGATTACCCACGAGCAGTATGAACAGGCCCTGAGCGAAGAGATTGTCCTGCGCCGCATGGAAGACCCCTCGTGGCGGCAGGGCGCGTACTACCTTGAGGAAGTGCGCCGCCGTCTCATCGACCGCTACGGCGAGGATTTCGTCTACAACTCCGGCATGCACGTGTACACCGCCGTGAACCTGACGCATCAGTTGGCGGCGGAGAAGGCCGTGCGTGACGGGCTGCTTGCCTCGGCCAAGCGCCGCGGGTGGGCAGGCCCCAACCAGCATCTGGACAACGCCCAGTGGGAAGGCTTCCTCAAGGAAAATCCCTACGTGGTGGACGCCCTTGATGTTGGCGAGTGGGTGGAAGTGCTGGTGACGGATGTCACCAAAGAGCGCGCCAAGGTCCGCTTTGGCGACTTCCACGGCGTTGTCACCGTGGAGGACGTGCACTGGGCGCGTCAGCTTGACCCAAGCAAGGCCACCGACGAGGTGCCGAGCGTCAAGGACTGCCGCCTTGTCCTGCATGAGGGCGACATTATCTGGACCTCGGTAAAGGCCATTCCCGATGGCGTTGCCGACGGCTCCGCTCCGGCGGAAGAGGTCATCTGGCCGCTGGACCTTGAGCGCATGCCCGAGGTGCAGGGCGCACTGGTGTCCATGGTGCCTCAAACCGGCGAGGTCCGCGCCCTTGTGGGCGGCTACAGCTTTGAGACCAGCCAGTTTAACCGCGCCACGCAGGCCAGCCGCCAGCCCGGTTCCGCGTTTAAGCCCATTGTGTACTCCGCTGCCATTGATAGTGGCATGACGCCGTCCACGGTGCTGCTGGACGCCCCCATCGTCTACACGGACTATGAAAACGACCGCACGTGGAAGCCCGAGAACTTCGAGGGCGTGTTCTACGGCCCGACCCTGCTGCGCACCGCGCTGGTGAAGTCGCGCAACCTCGTGACCATCCGCATTGCCCAGCAGTTGGGGATCAGGACTATCATCGACCGCGCGCGGACCCTTGGCCTTGAGAGCGAATTCCCCGAGGACCTCTCGGTCAGCCTTGGCTCCTCGCCCGTGACGCCCATCAACCTGACGCAGGCCTACTCGGCCTTTGCGCGTGGGGGCAGCTGGATTAAGCCGCGGCTTATCCTGCGCGTGGAAAGCGCGTGGGGCGAAGAGCTCTACGTCAACAAGCCCGAGGTGCACGAGGCCATCTCGCCCGAGACGGCCTACATCATCACCAGCCTGCTCAAGCAGGTGGTCAGCGATGGCACCGCATGGCGCGTGCGCCGCGCCTTCTCCCGCCCCATGGCGGGCAAGACCGGCACCTCCAACGAGGAGCAGGACGCGTGGTACGTGGGTTTCACCCCGGACCTGCTGACCACGGTCTACGTGGGCTTTGACAAGATGACGCCCATGGGCAAATGGGAAACCGGCTCCCGCGCGGCGTCGCCCATTTGGATTGGCTACCGGCAGGCCGTGGAGGCGGAGTATCCCGTCCGCGACTTCCAGCAGCCTGCGGGCATTGTTATGGCCCGTGTGGATGCGGCCAGCGGCCTGTTGGCCGGACCGGGCACCGAGAAGACCTTCACCTTGCCCTACAAGGCTGGCACCCAGCCCACGGAAACTGCGGAGCCGTCCACGGCGTCGCCTTCCGGCGGGGCCAAGGGTGCGGCGGGGGAGGACCTGCTGAAGCAGATTTTCTAGCCCGTCGGCCTTTTCCCGACTCTACCGCGCACCATGCCTTGGCATGGTGCGCTTTTTTGTGTGATGGCCGATGCGGGGTATCTGTCTGAGATATGGGGCGATTTGTCTGCAGTGGGAGGCGTCTGTGTCGTTGTGTGTATAATGCTTTCGTCAGTTTTTTGCTGTAAAGCGCTAAAAGGAATGCAGATTTATGATGCGCTGAGTTTTTTGAAGAAAAATGCAATGCATTTTCGGCGTGTTGTGGTGTTTTGCTGAATGTTGTGCATTGGCCGGTATAAAGTGACGCCTTGTAAAGGTCGATACATCTTGCAAGTGGGGAGGGGCAACAGGTCCACTTTGGGGGAAGATAAGGACACTGGCCCCTGACGGCAAGGAAGCCTTTGCATTCAAGGAGGAAAGGCTATGTCACTTATCATCAATCATAACTTGATGGCGATGAACGCCGCCAGAAACCTGGCTGTGTCGTTCGGGGCCCTTGGGGTGTCAACACGGCGCCTGTCGTCCGGACTGCGTGTGGGGATGTCGTCCGACGACGCGGCAGGATTGGCCGTCCGCGAATTGATGCGGGCGGACATTGCGTCCCTGAATCAGGGGGTGCGAAACGCCAACGACGCTATCTCCCTCATCCAGACGGCAGACGGCGCGTTGCAGGTCATTGACGAAAAGCTCATCCGTATGAAGGAGCTGGCCTCGCAGGCCGCGACAGGCTCCTACAGTTCGGAACAGCGCCTGATCATTGATTCGGAGTACCAGGCCATGGCCTCGGAGATTACCCGAATCGCCAACGCAACGGACTTTAACGGCATTGCGCTGTTAAACGGCAACCTTTCGACGACAACACACGACGGGTCGGGGTTGCAATCGACGGGAAAGCTCAAGATCCACTTCGGTACGGCGAATGACAGCGCCGAGGACTACTACTACATCCAGGTCGATACGGCGACCGCCTCCGCTCTTGGCATCGGCAACGGTGCCGGGTCCTCCAGCGAAGGGTACACCGTATCCACCCAGTCCGCGGCGCAGAATGCCCTCGAGGGCTTGCAGGATGCCATTGTCTCCAAGGACAACATCCGCGCTAAGCTCGGGGCCATTCAGAACCGGTTGCAGAACACGGTCTCCAACCTGCAGATTCAGGCCGAGAACCTGCAGGCGGCCGAGTCCCGCATCTCCGACGTGGACGTTTCACAAGAGATGACGGAGTTCGTGAGAAACCAGATTCTCTCACAGTCGGCCGTAGCCATGCTCGCACAGGCTAACGCGCTGCCTCGTATGGCCATGACTCTGCTCAGCGCATAATG
>NZ_JBUDSW010000234.1:0-5618 GCF_054921475.1 Desulfobaculum sp.
GAGATACGCAGCGACCTTGTTGAGGTTGCCCAGTTCGAGTTCAAGGCGGTGGATTGCGGTTGCTAAGTCTTCATAAAATGACATGAATATTCTCCCAATAAGCATTTAATCATTAGACAAGGCTTAGCGCTATAATCTAGTTGACATGTTTGGTTGATTTTATGTGTCTTTCGACATAAGATGCCGCATCATGAGCATAGCGGAGGACATCAAGCGTTTCTTGTCTTCTTCCTCTTGGAGTCTGCACCGGCTGTCGAAAGAGGCGGGAGTGGATTACGGCAATTTGTGGAAAGTCACAAATGGCAGGAGGAAAGGGATGCATTCCACAACGTTGGAAAAATTGTGGCCCTTTCTTTATGGAAACAAATCCGCGAGGGAGGGGCATGGAATGCGAGAGAAACCCCGCATTGATTAGCTTAATTGAACGTCTTGGGCGAACAAGGATAACCTCTCGGAGGGTTTCCCATGCGATACCGTTCCATACGTCCCGTGATTAAGGCCGTCCATGAAATGGTCCACAGCCAACAGGACCACACCATGGAAGAACTCGCCGAATCCGTCGGCATCGCCGCCAGCTCGCTCTATTCCAAACTCAACCCCTACGATGAACGGGAACTGAACATGCGTCAGTTCCTTCTTCTTATGGATCAGCTCGATCCCACTCCCGTTCTTAAAGCCTTCTGCGTGCGCTACGGCTTCAAATTCATTCCTGCAGACTGCCCCGTGCCCGACGGGGCAAGCATTCATGAGGAGATGGTTCACGACCATCTGGCTCATGCCGCATTCGCCACGGCCATTCAGGATGGCGCTCCCATCGAAGTAACGCGCGAGCTCGCCCTCAAGGCCATTCGTGAAATCGAAGAGACACAGTCCATGCACGAGCGCGCAATGTACCGTCCCCGCCCCGGTGAGGACGAGTAGGGCGGGAACGCTCGGCAATGCTTTTCACCTGCTCCCATGCCCGCAAGCGGATGAGTGAGCGGGGCATCACACGCAAACAGGTAGAAAACGCCGTCTGCTACGGCACGCCGCACGAACAGCGGGGCGGACGTTTCCGCTACGACCATGGGCGGCTTGTCGTCATCACGGACGGCGCAGGTCTTGTCATCACGGCGTGGCTGGAGCCGAAGCGCTCGCGCCAGACGTCGTGGGGGCACCGCCGCCGGGGCGGGGCAGGACACGGGAAAACGCCCCGCTCCCGGCGATAGAGAAGGCCCCCGGCGCATGCCGGAGGCCGTGGGGAGAGAGATGGCATTCTGAATCCTCTACCGTGGTTCAGCGTTGAACAAGACAAGCGACGGTTGCGTCAAGTGGAGTGCGTATGCGGTGGTTCAAGCACATGACACGAAGCCATGCGGATGAGTTCCTCGCCGAGGTGCTCGATGTGTTGGGGCTGGAAGGCTACGGCTGTTGGTTCATTATTCTGGAAATGATCGCCGAAGAAATGGACGAAACTTGCCGAACTTTTGCCCGTTTTCACCGCAAAACTTGGGCAAGAAACTGCCGGATTTCGCCCAGAAAATGGCTGAAATTCGCTGAGTTCTTCCAAGAAAAAGGGAAAATTTCGCTGAAAATTTCCGGGGAATTCATCACCGTGGATTGCCCCAAGCTTGTGGAATACCGGGATGAATGGTCACGTCGAAAGCGCAAAAACTCCGGAGTGACTCCGGAGTTCAAACGGAGCAACTCCGGAGCGGCTCCTGAGCTTCTTACAGAAGTAGATAAAGAAGAAGAGAGAGACTCTCCCCCCTATAGTCCCCCCTCTCGGGAAAAATCGCCACCCACTCCGGAGCCGAGGGCCGCGCCGGAGGCCCAGCCGCGTGCCACGGGACAGCCCCGGGCCGTGCCGGGCTACTCGCTGGAGTTTTTGCAATTCTGGGAGGCCTACCCGAAGCAGGTCGGGCAGGACGATGCGTGGCTGGCGTGGTGCGAGGTCTGCGCACGGCTCGATTTTCCCGGCCTGAGCGCGCTTCTCGCCGCGCTCGGCCAGCAGGAGGAGGGCGAGGACTGGCGGCGTGACGGTGGGCGCTACATCCCGTCGCCGGCCAAGTGGCTGCGCAGTGGGCGCTGGAAAGACCGCCCGCCACGGGCAAAACGCCCCGGAGCGGTGACAACCCTCGACGAGTGGGCCAAGCAGGGTGACGCCAGCGGAGTGGCCGGAGGCACGCAATGACGCGGCAGGACTTCGCCAGCTTCCTCAAAGGCCTGTGCAGCTACTACGGGCGCACCATGGACCTCGCCGACGAGACCACGGCCGCGCAGGTGGGCCTCTGGTTCCGCGTGGTGCAGGAACTGCCCGCCGAGCCGCTGGACTGGATAGCCCTGCGCATCCAGCAGGACTGCGATTTCTTCCCCCGCAATCTTCCCAAAACCGTTCGCACCTACTGGGCGCTGTGGCTCAAGGAGCACCCGGAGCGCAAGACATCGCGCACCGAGAATTCCGGCGCGCCCTGCGCGGAGTGCATCGGCGGCGTGATTTACGTCCAGCGTCTGCACCTTGGGCGGGACGGGCGGCATGTGCCGTACCTCGGCCCGGATGGCCGGGAGCACGACCGCATCCTCACCGCGGCGTTCGGGTGCGCCCGGTGCTGCCGTGGCCCTGCAGGGATGCCGCTGGCCACGGTGAATCAGCTTCTGGATGCGGGGTGGGAGCTGCAGGACACCATGCCGCAGATGCGCCAGAACCGGGCCGTTCGAACGCCGGAGACCGAAGGCTGGGTGCCGCGAGGTCTGGAGGGCGGGGAATGAATCCCGAGGAAGTCCGGCGGCGCTTTCCCGAGGCGTGCCGCTATTGCGCGGCGAACAGGCCGCATTTCGGCAACTGCTTTGGCGAAATTATGGACGGGCGGTGCATGTGGGACGAGGACGGCATCCGGGAGCGGATACGGGTGATTCGTATGCGTGAGACCGAAAAGGGCCGCACACGCGGCGCAAGGGAGAAACGCTGATGGCGAGTTTGAATCGGGTGTTCATCATCGGGCGTTTGGGGCGGGATCCGGAGTTGCGTTACACGCAGGCCGGGCAGCCCGTCACAACGCTGAATATCGCCACGGATGAATCGTTCACCAACCAGCAGGGCCAGCGCGTGGAGCGCACCGAGTGGCACCGGGTGGTGGTCTTCGGCAATCAGGCGGAGCCGTGCGCCAACCACCTCGCCAAGGGCAGTCTGGTGAGCGTGGAAGGGGCGCTGCAAACCCACAAATGGCAGGCGCGGGACGGCAGTGACCGCTACACCACGCAAATCAAGTCGCGCCGGGTGATCTTCCTGCAGCGCGCATCGGGAGCGGGACAGCAGTCCCGCCAGAGCTCGCAGGAGGCGCAGGGTGCGCGGCCCCAGCAGGAACCAGCGGCACAAGCACAGCAGAGTCAGCACGATGACTGGAACGCGTCGCCACAGGAGGACCTTGGCCCGGCGTTCCCGTCCCAAGCCTCGGGGATGGACGATGTCCCGTTCTAAGAAGCTCTACGAAACGACGAATTGGCGGCAGGTGCCGGGCGCGGGCCGAAACTACGAGATTTGCGACCAAGGCCTTGTCCGGCGCAAGGACGTGTGGACCGGCGAGGTGCAGTGCTATCTGGTGCCCCTGCGCAACGGCTCCCACGTGTTCTACAAGCTCACCATCAACGGCAGGACCAAGTCGTTTGACGTCGTGTCCCTGCTCCGCGCCATTAAGAGCGACTTCACGCCGGATTATATCTGGGTGGACCGCATGCGGCCCAAGGTGGAGGCGCTGAACGCCGCAATCCGCGCGCGGCGCAAGAAGGCGCGGGGCGGCTCGCATTGTCCCGGCTACCGCGAGCCCGGCGAAACGCGCAGGCGGCGCAACGTGCCCAAGGATCCATGGGACAACGGCACGCTGAGCGGTACGGCATCACAGATTGTGGACCCGAATCTGGGATTCTAGGGGGCGATATGAAGCGTGTGCGGATTGGATGTTTTGAGGATCCATACGGCGGCGTGAGCAGGCTGACGCTACCGGAGGACGACCATGTTGTGCCCTCGGACGCGGCACTGCTCCGGCAATGCGCGAGGCAGTTCCGGGATCTTCGGGACCTCGCGCTGGACGGTTTGGCCTCAGGCTTTGTGGTCCACGCGATTTCACAGGACGCCATGGAAGCCCTGACGCGGGCAGGATTTGGTAGCGATGACGACTGAACGCTGGAGCGCCAAAGAGGCGCGGGAGTTCTTCCGCACCGGCAAGAGGCCGCGTGGAACGCAGGACGGGCAGGAGGGCGCACAGAAGGGCGGGGGAAAGGCGACCGGAGGCACGCCCGGCCCTCACGAAAGCCGCCGGCAACGTGCGCCGGAGCCAGCGAGCATGAGGAACAGGTCGCGCTGTTTCGCTGGGTGCGCGAGAACGAGGACGCAGTGCCGGAACTGGCGCTTCTCTACGCGGTGCCCAACGGCGGGCACAGGCGGCGGGCTGTCGCGGTAAAGCTCAAGGCCGAAGGCGTGCGTCCGGGAGTGCCGGATATCCACCTGCCCGTGGCGCGCGGGGGATTTCACGGCTTGTGGATTGAGATGAAGGTGGGCCGGAACACAATGACCGGCCACCAGAAGGCGTTTACGCAGAGGCTCCGGGAGCAGGGGCACCGCGTGGATGTCTGCTACGGCGCAGAGGCCGCGGCGGAATGCATCCGGAACTACCTTCGCGCTCCGAAAACTCAACGCTCAGGCGAGGCGACATGCGTGGATTCCAAGAGCTGATGGGCTTTGAGGAGGCATACCTCTTCGTCATGAAATGGGAGGGCGGGGAGCGCTTCACGCAGGACCCGGACGACCCCGGCGGGGCGACCAAGTACGGCGTGAGCTACCGCTTTCTCAAGGGGCTGCCACTCAGGGATGCGGACGTGAACCGCGACGGACGGGTGACGTGGCAGGACGTGGCGGCCATGGAGGAACGCGACGCCCAGCGCATCTACCGGAACTACTTCTGGCGGCGTCTACGGCTGGACGACGTGGTGCGTCTCGTGGAGCCGCTCGGGCTGGTACTCTTTGATACGGCGGTGAACGTGGGACGGCTCCGGGCCGGGCGCTGGCTGCAGGAGGAGCTAAACCGCAGAACGCGGGGGCTAGGCCACTGGGACGGCGCGCTTGCGCTGGACGGACTTGTCGGCCCGAAAACCCTTGAGCGGCTGGAGGAAGCCAAGGTCTCAGGAAACGCCTTCTACCTCACGGAAGCCCTGCTCCTGCGCCGCACCAGACACTACACGAACCTCGCCGCACGCCGGAACTGGGCCAGAAAATACCTACTCGGCTGGCTGAACCGAACCATGAACCTGCAGGAGGCCACCTCATGATGAACGAAGAACGCGCAATCGCCACCTGGGAAGAAATCTGGCGCCGCCTCTTCCACTACGAAACCCACCAAGGCCCAAAACCCTTCTTCTCCCTCACCAAACTCAGAACCACCTACGCCCAAGACCTCTTCGACTCCGGCTGCCTCTTCAAAATCCGCATAGGCCGACGCCGCCAAACCGTCGTCATGGCCTGGCCCAGCCGCGTCCAAGCATGGATCCGGCTGAAGGTGGAGCGGGGGGAGTTGTGATGGGGGGATGACACAAAATGTAAATTGTGAACTGATGTAGGCAATGTGTTTGAATCCACAGTGGGGACA
>NZ_JBUDSW010000235.1:0-5573 GCF_054921475.1 Desulfobaculum sp.
TCCGCCCGAAAAATCCTGGGGATTGTTAAGGGAATCATTCCCTTAACCCGCCGGAGGCCCTCTTCCCCTCCCGCGCCGCAGGCAAAAAGTTCCACGATCCCAGCCAATTATAGCCGGGGTCGAAAACGGCCTGTGGTGCTGTTCAAAACGGCCGTTTTCGATTAAGAGTCCCGCATGACGTTTTCGACACAGAGCTGTAACAAAGCTGTGACATACACGCCGACAGTTGCTCGGCGTCGCGAACAGGGAACGCCGAAACCGTCACCCTGCCAGCAAGGAACAAATGATGGATATTTATGATCTTTTTCTTCTCCTGTCCCTTGGGGCAGGATTTTTGATGGCCTTTAACCTTGGTGCCAACGATGTCGCCAACTCCATGGCATCTGCTGTGGGTGCGCGCGCCATCACCGTGAAGCAAGCCGTGTTTATCGCGGGCAGCCTGAACTTTGTCGGCGCTGTTTTTCTTGGGTCGCATGTGACGGCCACGGTGAGTAAGGGCATCATCAACGCTTCGACCATTGGCGACCCCAAGTTGATTTTGATTGGGATGTTCGCCGCCCTGCTGTCTGCTGCGCTCTGGGTGCTTATTGCCACCCTCACGGCGCTCCCCGTTTCATCTACACACTCCATTGTGGGCGCTATTTTGGGCTTTGGCCTTGTGGCTGGCGGTCCCAGCGTTGTGAACTGGGTGAAGCTTGGCGGGGTTGTCCTCTCGTGGTTTATTTCGCCGTTTTTAGCGGCGGGCATTGCCTTTTTCATCTTCTCGCAGATTCGCCGCAAGATTTTTATGCGGCGCAATTTTATCAAGCACGCCAAGGCATGGGGGCCCCGCTGGATGGGCCTGACCATGGTTTTGGTGGGCTTTTCCTTTATGTATAAGACCCCTGTAGGCAATCAGCTGGCATTAACGTGGTGGGAATCCCTCGGCGTTATCATCATGCTGGCTGCTGCAGCGTGGCTGGTGGGTGTGCGCATGGTCACCCGCCTGTCCATGGAGCTTGACGAAAGCGTGGAAGGTGTGGAGAGCATTTTCCGGCGCCTTCAGATTTTCACCTCGTGTTATGTGGCGTTGTCGCAGGGCGCGAATGACGTCGCCAACGCCATTGGTCCCATTGCCGCCATTTATGTGCTGTCCAAGCAGCATGCCTTCCTCACGCAGGCCGAGGTGCCGCTGTGGATGCTGGCTATTGGCGGCGCGGGCATTGCACTTGGTATCTGCGTACTGGGCCACAAGGTGATGTCCACCGTTGGCGAGAAGATCACCACGCTGACCAACACCCGCGGCTTTGCCGTGGACTTTTCCGCCGCGACGACGGTTCTCGTGGCATCCAAGCTGGGCCTGCCCGTGTCCACCACCCACGCCGCTGTTGGTGCCGTGACCGGTGTGGGGCTTGCCCGCGGCTTTAAGGCCGTGGACTTCAGTGTACTGGGCAAGATCGTCATCTACTGGCTGCTGACCGTACCCATCGCGGCCCTGACGTCGATCGTTATTTTTCAGTTTTTAAAGTGGTCTGTTTACTGATAGGTAACGACCATACCTCATAGAGGAAGGAGGACACCCGATGCGTTTGCCCCTGTTTGGACTGCTGACCTCCCGCAGCCCGCTTGACGGACTGGTGGACCACTACGAGAAGATCCACGAGTGCACGGAGATCATTAAGGATTCTCTGGAATGCTACGTGGCGGGCGGAGCGTGCCGCGAGTTCATGGAGCTCGCCAAGCAGATCGACCACATTGAAAATCAGGCCGACCTGATTAAGCGCAGGATCCGCAACCACCTGCCGCGCGGTCTGTTCATGCCCGTGGATAAGACCCTGTTCCTCAACTACACCAAGGCGCAGGACAACGTCCTCGACGAAGCGCAGGAAGCCATGCAGTGGCTGGCCATGCGCCCCGTGGACATCCCCGTGCCCTACCAGCGCAAAATCATCGAGCTTATCGACGATGTGGATTCCCTGACCGACATGCTCGGCCCGGCGCTCAAGGCCACCCTCGGCCTTATCTACACCGAGCACCTCGACAGGCGCGGCACCAAGGACCAATTCTGGGCCATCCGCAAAAAGCGCCACGCCATCTTTAAGGCCAAGAACAAGCTGGTGTCCGAGATTTACAACGAAGACATGGACTTTAAAGACATTTACCAGTTGATCCACTTTGTGGAAAAGCTGCACGGCATGGCGCACAATACCGAAAATTGTGCCGACATCCTGCGCTCCATGATTGCCCGCTAACGCCGGGCCTGATTGTACGCCACGCACAAGGCGGCCCCCCGGTCATTGACCGGAGGGCCGCTTTTTTTCTGCGCCACGCGCGCCGAAAAAAAGGCGGGGCTTCGCCGCCACGAAGCCCCGCCCCTTACGGAAACCGGGGAGAGAGGAACCCGGCGTCACGTCTTTTGGCACTGATGCTTCACATTCAGGCCTTTGGCGATGAAAATGGTCGTCTCTGCCACGTTGGTGGCAAGGTCTCCCACCCGTTCCAGATGCCGGGCGGCGAGGATGGTGTTGATGGCGCGGCGAACGCCCGTGGTCTCGCACACCATGTCGTCCATGGTCTGCTTGAGAATCTTCACGTTGAGGTCGTCGGCCTTGTAGTCCATGCGGCATACGTCCACGGCCTTTTCCACATTCTGCTCGCGGAAGGCCTCCAGCGTCACCTTGAGCATATCAAGAACCACGCTGACCATCTCGTTCAAAAGCTGCGGATGCGGCAACTCGGGCAGCCGGGCGAGAAAGATGGTCTTTTCGGCAAGGTTCACGGCCTCGTCGCCCATGCGTTCAAAGTCGATAATGGCGCGGCGCACGCCGGTGATGAAGCGCAGGTCGCGCGCCATGGGCGCGTCAAGGGCCAAGAGGTGCAGGGACACCTCGTCGATATGCAGTTCCATATCATTGATGGTGGCGTCGTCCTCAATGATGCGTTCTGCGGCGTCGGCGTCGCGTTCCAGAAGCGCCTCGGTGGCATTGACCACGGCGCGCTCGGTATAGGCGGCCATTTCAAGAACGTGCATCTTGAGTTCGTCCAGCTGCCGGTGAAAGTGGCGTTCTACGTTCATATGGCCTCCTAGCCGAATCGGCCGGTTATGTAGTCTTCGGTCTGCTTCTGGCGCGGTCTGGTGAAGATGGTCTCCGTGGCGTCGGACTCGATGAGTTCCCCCATGTAGAAAAACGCCGTCACATCCGACACGCGGGCCGCCTGCTGCATATTGTGGGTCACGATGATGATGGTGAGGTCCTTTTTCAGCTGGTGCACCAGTTCCTCAATCTTCTGCGTGGCGATGGGGTCCAGCGCACTGGCGGGCTCGTCCATGAGCAGCACTTCCGGCTGCACGGCAAGGGCGCGGGCGATGCACAGGCGCTGCTGCTGGCCGCCGGAGAGACCAAGGGCGGATTCGTCCAGCCGGTCCTTCACCTCGTCGTAGAGGGCGGCCTGCTTGAGGCTGAGTTCCACGCGCTCGGCAATGCGGGTGCGGTCGCGCCAGCCGTTGACGCGCAGGCCATAGGCGACGTTTTCAAAGATGGACTTGGGGAAGGGGTTGGGCTTCTGGAACACCATGCCCACCCGCCGCCGCAGGTCCACCACGTCCAGCTTTTGGCTGTAGATGTCGGCGCTGTCCAATGTCACCTCGCCATCCACGCGGGTGCCGAGGATGAGGTCATTCATACGGTTCAAACAGCGCAGAAAGGTACTCTTGCCGCAGCCCGAAGGACCGATGAGCGCCGTGACCTCATTCTCCCCGAATCCGAGGCTGATGTTTTTGAGCGCCTTAAAGTCGCCGTAATAGAAGTCCAGCCCTTTGGCGGCCATTTTCTGTGGCTTTTGCATGCGTTATGCTTCCTGTTCGTTCGTGGTCGGTTCCGTGCCGGCTTCGTCCGAGCGGGCGGCGGAAAGTGTAAAATGAAAGACCACACCGGAGCTGCCGTCGTCGTGGGCCTCGACCCAGATGCGCCCCTTGTGGGCCTCGACGATATGCTTGCAGATGGCCAGCCCCAACCCTGTGGAGCCGCTGCCGTTCTTGGTGCGGTGTTTTTCCACTCGATAGAATCGTTCAAAGATGCGCTCGCGCTCTTCCTGCGGGATGCCGGGACCATGGTCCCCCACGCTGAACACCATGTCATCGCCGTCCTCGCGGGACGAGATGGTCACCTGCGTCCCTGCCGGGCTGTAGCGGATGGCGTTCTCCAGCAGGTTGCGGAACACCTGCACCACGCGGTCAAAGTCCGCATGCACGGGCACGCCGGATTCCGGCAGGTCGTGGTGCACGGTAACATCGACCGCATCCGCAAGGGGCTGACAGGTGCGTATGGCCTCCATCATGGCTCCCCGTGCGTTGATGCGCTGCATATGGAAGCGCTCCTGTCGGCCCTCAAGACGGGAGAGGCTCATCAGGTCGTGCACCATCTTCGCCATGTGGTCGGCATTCTTGAGAATAATCTCGAGGAACGCCTCCGCGCGCTCGCCCCGTGCCATGTGGTTATCCAGCAGAGTTTCGGAGTAGCCCTTGATGGTGGTCAGCGGGGTGCGCAGTTCGTGGGAGACGTTGGCCACAAAGTCGCGGCGGACGCGCTCAAGCCGTTTCAGCTCGCTGATGTCGTGGAACACGACAATGGCGCCAAGGCCCACGCTGTTGTTGTCCAGCCGTTCAATGGCAACCTCGTACACGCGGTCCTTCACCGGCTCGATTTGCAGCTTGGCGCGGTTGTCGCCGTCGGGGGCGAGCACCTTGTCACAGGCTTGCTGCAACTCGGGTGACAGCACAATCTCCAGCGGCCGCAGGCCTATAATCTCCTGCGATGACGGAAAGATGCCCGCCAATGCCGGGTTGTACTTGGAGATGCGCCCGTCGGCGTCCAGCACAAGCACGCCTTCGCGCATGCCATTCAATATAGCGTCGGACTCACGCTTCTTCTCGGTGATGACCGAGACGTGCTGTTCAATGGAGCCGGCCATCTGGTTGATGGTATCCGCCAGCGGCTCAAATTCCCGGCCCGGATAGAAGCGCAGGCGCTTTTCGTACTCGCCGTTGCCAATGGCCTGCGCCACGTCAATCATCTCCTTGATGGAGCGGCCCATGGACCGCGACATGATCCAGCTGAGCACAAAGGCCAAAAAGATGGCGGCGGCAAAGGTGTAGACAACATTGTCGTAAATTTTATCAAGGCGTTCGCGCACATCGGCAAAGGGCACGGCAAGGCGCAAGATGCCGTCCGGCAGTCCCTTAATGCCCGACACCCGCTTGGCCGCGTAGACAAGCTTTCGCTCCAGGGTGCCGCTGTAGCGCACACTGAGGCCATAGCGCTGGGACTCGCTCTGCACGATTTCCGGACGGAAGGCGTGGTTGTCCAGCGTGGGCACCACGGAGTAGCCAACGTGGGAATCCGCCACCACCCTGCCGTCGCGGGTCAGGTAGGTGATGCGGGAATCCAGCCGCACGCCAAGGTCTTCCAGCCAGTGGTGCAAGCTCTCCTCGCTGGGAAAGTCCCCATGGATGAGCAGCAGCTGTTCGGCAAGGCGCAGCTCGCGCACCGCGCCGGTTTTGGCGTCCTCCAGCACATCCCCACGAAAGACGTAGC
>NZ_JBUDSW010000236.1:0-5556 GCF_054921475.1 Desulfobaculum sp.
CCCACGGCCATACGCAACACAAAAGCGCCGGAACGGTCTCCCGTTCCGGCGCTTTGCGTCGTATCGTCTGATTCTGGTGCTTAGTCCGGCATCTCCATCCACTGGCGCAGCTTGCGCAGGACAAAGCGGTCCTGCGTCAGGTCCGGCAGTACGGCAAGAATGAGCCGCAGCGGATTGACGTATTTTTCGCTCCAGTCAAAGCGGATGGCCAGTGTGCGTTCCCCCTCGCGGGAGAAATGCTTGACGCGGGGACGGATGTCCATGGTGCGTGGGCCTTTTTTGGTCTGGCGCGTCCACGAAATCTCATCCTGCTCCATCGCGGTCTCCCACGCCTGCATCCACGCATCCGCGCCGTCGTCGAGGAAGGTGAGCACATAGTCCTCGGCCACGGGCTGGGGCTGCTTTTTCGCCAGCGACAGGGTCTCCACCCGCACAAGGTCAAAGCCGATGGGCAGCTGCGACGCGATGCGGCGCGAGAATTCATCAATGGGCATGGCTTCGCGCAGGTAGAGGTTGAACCACTCCTGCTCGCTCTCCACCCCAACGGGCAGCGCCATGCCGAAGGACATGCGCGGCAAGGGGTGAAAGCCCTGCGAAAAGCTCACGGGAATGCGGGCGCGGCGGAGCACACGCTCCAGCATCACCTGCATCTCCACCTGCGAGACGAACCGCGCCAGACCGCTCTTGGCGTGCCAAATGCGGTAGTGCGCGGCCTTCTCCGCCAGCGGTCCGAGGGACGGCGGCTTGGGCTTGGCACGCGGGTTCACGGGCTTGGCCGGAGCCTCCTCCACAGGCGTAGCGGCCTCGGCCTGCGGCTCAGGCTGGGCGGGCTGCGCCTCGGGCGCGGTGGTGGCGTGGGTGTTGGACTCCTCGGTGGCGTCGCACTGGTCGCGGTGCTCAAAGATGACGCGCGGGCGGATGTCCATGTCCTTGCCCTGCTGTTCCAGTTCGGTCTGCCGTCCGTCCATATTACACACACCGCAGTTGCGGCAGGCGTGGTAGCGGCAGTCCGGGGTCAAGCGCTCCTCAACGGCGCGGCGGCGCTCCGTCAGCAGGAAGGACTTGCGCACGCCCGGATGCAGGTGGTCCCACGGCAGGGGACCATCAAGGTCGCGGGCGGCGAGGAATTCCATGGGGTCCAGCCCCTCTTCCGCCATGGCCTCAAGCCACGGCTCCAGCTTCATATGCTCGATCCAGCTGGCAAACAGCGCGCCCTTGGCCACCGCACGCTCCACAACCGGGGCAAGGCGGCGGTCACCGCGCGAGAAGATGCCTTCCAGAAAGCTCATCTCCGGCATATGCCAGCGCAGTTTGATGCGCTTGTGGGGCTTCAGCTTCTCACGCAGGTAGTTCACGCGCTCGCGCACCTCGTCCATGGTGAGCTGGCGCTCCCACTGGAAAGGCGTGTGCGGCTTGGGCACGAAGGGCGACACCGCCGCCGTGACCTGAAAGCGCTTTTCGTACTTGCCAGCGCAGTCGCGCACCTTGAGGCACAGGTCCACAATGGCGTCCATATCCTCAAAAGTTTCCGTGGGCAGACCCAGCATGAAGTACAGCTTCACCTGCTGCCAGCCGCGGTCATAGAGCTTACGGACGTGGGCGATGAGGCCTTCTTCGGTGACGCCCTTGTTGATGACGTCGCGCAGGCGCTGGCTGCCCGCCTCCGGAGCAATGGTCGCGCCGGTGCGGCGGATGGAGGCCATAAGCTCCATGATGCGTTCGCTCACGGACCCAACACGCAGGGACGGCAGGGAAATAGCCACCTGCTCCTTACGGCAGCGGCTAAAGCTCTGCTCGAACAAATGTTCCAGGCCGGAATAGTCGCCCGTGGACAGGGACAGGAAGGAGAGGTCCTCGTAGCCGGTCTTCTCCAGCCCATCGGCGATGAGGGCGTCGAGGGTATTGGGGTCGCGCTCGCGGGCGGGACGGTAAATCATACCCGCCTGACAGAACCGGCACCCGCGCGTACACCCGCGCGCAATCTCCACGGCCAGCCTGTCGTGCACGGGCTGGGCAAAGGGCACAATGTGATTGGTGGGAAACGGCGTTTCCTCCATGGTCTCGACAATGGCCTTCTCCACGTGGGGGTAGTCCTCACGCAGGGGGCGCGGGGGCTGGGGCGCACCGGGGCTGTCGAACAGCGAGGGGATGTACACCCCGGGCATATGGCGCATGGAGTCCAGCCTCTCGCGGCGCGAGTGTCCGGCCTTTTTGGCGGCGTCAATGTGCTCCAGAATGCGCATCTGCACCTCTTCGCCGTCGCCAAGGACCATAAAGTCCATAAACGGCGCAATGGGCTCGGCGTTAAAGGTGCATCCGCCGCCCGCCATGATGAGGGGCGCCTCGCCAAGGGGCAGGTCCATGCGGTCCTCGGTGCGGCGGGGAATGCCGCCAAGGTCCAGCATATGCAAAATATTGGTGTAGCACAGCTCGTGCGTGACGTGAAAACCCACCAGATCCATCTGCGCCAGCGGGGTGTCGGACTCCAGCGTACACAGCGGCTCGCCGCGTTCGGTCAGGATGGCCGCCACGTCCTCGCCCGGGGTGAAGACGCGCTCCGCCCAGAACGCGTCGCGCTCGTTGATGATGCCATAGAGGATCTTCTGACCAAGGTAGGCCATGCCGACCTCGTACAGGTCGGGGAAAGCCAGCGCCATCCGCACGGACACGGTTGCCGGGTCCTTGTGCACGGTGCCGGGTTCGGTGCCCATGTATTTGCTGGGACCGTTAAAAAGCGGAAGTAGTGAACGCATTCGTGCGCCTCCGGCGGTGCTGGCGCATCCGCCTGTGTCGTCGTGACTGGTGGAAAAGCCCATGCGGGCAAAGCCACTGGGGTGGCAAAAAAAGGGCGGCCCGCAGGCCGCCCCAAAACATCGCCGGACCGCCAGTCGCTACTTCTTGAGAAGCTGGGACAGGTCGGAAACGTTGCCGCCCTGGCCGCCGAGGTTGTTCAGGTCGCCCGGCTTGGCGAGGGTGAGGTTGGAAGCCGCCTCGATGTACTTGTTCTTCAAGTCATCGGGGCAGTTTTTGTATTCGTAGATGACGTATTCGTAGGAAATTTCGGCGTCGATCTCGTTATCAAAGGGGTAACCGAAAGGCAGCAGCATCATCTGCACGCCCTGCTGGGCAGGAACGGTCTGCAGGATGGCGGCGTCCTTCAGCTGCTTTGCTTCTTCGTCGTACTTGCCGATGACCATCTCACCGTTGATGAGCTTCACCAGGCGAATATCGTATGCCATAATGGTATGTCTCCTTACTCGGGTTTCACGTGGAAAGTAGAGTCTCCACCCCACCCTGTCAAGCAGTGGCCCGATCAGGATGCATTCCTCTGAAAATATTGACGATACACGAAAAATCGCCGCCTCTGCCTCTGGGCGAGGCGGCGATGTTGCACACTCGGGGGGCTGGCCTTCCCGCAAAGGGGGCCTCGTCACCGCCAATGGCGCGGCTGCGGGCGTCCCCGCACAGCTGGCGCCAACTAGGCGGCTTCCCCGCCCTTTTGCTCTACGGTGCGCAGGAATTTTTTCAGCTGCACGATGTCCGGACCCAGTTCAACGGCGCGGCGGCCAAGGGTCAGCGCCTGATCATAGCGCGTTCCGGCGGCGGAAAGCCGCGCAAGGCCAAAGAGCACATGGGCGGTGTCGCCGCTCTTTTTCTGGGCGCGCTGGAAGTACTCCATGCCGCGCTTGAGGTCCTTGGTCTTCACGGCGGCTTCGTAGAGCATCTCGCACGCGCGGCGGCTGTTGGGGTCCACCTCAAGGGCCTTGCGCAGGTGCTCAAAGGATTCGGAATAAAATCCAGCGGCCTGCAACCGCTCGGCAATCATCAAAAACAGCGCGTCCTCATCCACATGGATGTCCACGGCCTCGCGGAAGGATTGCTGGGCTTCCTTGATCATGCCGCGCTCCAGATAGCGGGTGCCGCCAAGCAGGGCGCGGTCAATCTTGAGCTTGCGCTCGCGCATGGCTTCCATGCTCTCCCGGCGCTGGTCCTCCTGCATGGCCTTGATGATGGGCACCAGTGCGGCAAGAAGCTTTTTCTCCTGCCCCTTGCTCCACGACAGCGGCTGGGCGGACATTTCCTTGACCTTGGCGATGCCGGTGACATTGCCGAGGTTTTCGCGCACGAGGTTGCCAATGCGCTGCATATCCATGGAGTGTATCTTGTGCTGAATCATCAGCTTCAGCGCTTCCGCGAGGGCAATCAGGCTTTTGAGTTCCTCGCCCTTGCGGTACGCGGCGCGGCACCGGTTGAGATGCTGTTCGACAATCTGGGCTGCCTTGGGCATATGCATCCTTTTTGCTTGAATATCTCTTGTGATGGAGCGGTCCCACGCATTGGCGGGCGCCGCGTCGGACTATCCTAGCAATTTCGGGGCACTTTTTGAAGATATTCCATTACGCGCCCCCGGCGAAGCAGAAAACCGCATCCGGGCCGCGCCGCGCTTATGCTGCGCAGGTTTGGCGTAGGCCAGCACACCCCCCACCACAGGGGGGAATCCATCCGGGACAAGAGGTCCTGTACTATGGTATAAACGTCACAGCGTGATTCGGACAATCCCGCCCGCGTGCAACGCGCACGCGCATGGCTTCACCGGCGACGCACCACCACGGCGCCGCACGCCGAGGCCCCGCCCCGGCCCTGCGGCTAACGCATATGGTGGCATCTCCGGTTTTCCATGACCAGTTCACCCAGAACAGTGCAGCTGCCTCCTGCACAGGAGATCACCCAATGGCCAACACGTCTTCCTCTTCTTCCCGCACAACTCCCCTTCTGATTCTTGGCGGCGTTCTCTCTGTCCTGTGCCTTGCCGCAGGAGCGCTGGCCTCGTTGTGGGCGGGAATCGGAGCGGCCGTCATCGGCCTTATCCTTACCGCAGTTTTATACCTTGGCGCGGCCAAGACGCAGCGCGAGGCCGCCGCACAGGCCGACCTGGCCCAGCGCGATATTGAATCCTACCGCGAGGAAGCGGGCCTGCTTTCCCGCGCTCTTGCCGCGGCGCAGCTGCCCATTATCGTCTGCGCGGACGCCGAAACCGTCTGGGGCGCCAGCATGGCCATGGCCGAGCTTGTGGGCGCGGACGACCCGTCCGAGCTCAAGGGCCTTCCCCTGCGCGATGTGCTGGGCGAGGACCTTGCACTGGCCCTCGCGCGCGAGGGGCGCGCCGGAAGCGTTGACGGCACCCTGCACACCACCGGCAAACAGGTCCGCGTGCATATTGGGCGCGACATGGATACCGGCGTCTTTGCCCTGCAAATGAGCGACACCACCGAAATTGATAATTACTGCACGGAATCCGAACAACAACGCCAGCAGTTCAAAAACGCCTTTGCCTCGGTGAACAAGCTGGCCCAGCGCCGTGCCAGCTCCTCGGAGCTCATGAGCGCCCACGCCGACGAGCAGGCGCAAGGCTCCCGCCGCCAAAAGGAACAAACGCAGGCCGTTGCCGAAGCTGTGGAAAAACTCATGGAGGCCGTGATGGAGGTGGCGGAGACCGCCACAGGCCCCTCACAGGCCGCCGAGTCAGCACGGTCCGAGGCCGCCGACGGTGTGCAC
>NZ_JBUDSW010000237.1:0-5506 GCF_054921475.1 Desulfobaculum sp.
GGCGGCCGTGATGGGCTGAACCCGCGCGGCGCGCGGAACGGCGCGCCGCGCAGGGGCGTATTTAGGTGAGGCAGGCTCCGCCGCCAAGGCAGTAGTTCTCAACAAAGGTGCCAATCTGCACGCCAAGATGAACGCATTTTGTGCCGTCAAGACAGTCAGCGGCGTCCTGCTCGCTGATGTGCGTGCTGAGGCTGTGTTCGCCGTTGTCGATGGAGATAAGCCAGTCGCCGGTCTGTTTGTCCTTGGTCACGGTTACACCAAGGCCATGCTTGCCAATTTCCGGGTACAGCGTGCGGATTTTCTCTTCCAGACTGCGTGCATCAATCGTCATGGGCGGACCTCCTCGTGGTCTTGCCTGTGTAGTTCATTGCACTTGCATCACGCTAGCATATGGCGCGCGGCGCCGCAAAAGGTTGCGGCAACCGTCTCTCCTTTTACTTTTTACGCCATGCGCCTGATGGGTCCTGAATCCACCAGCCTCCGGGCGCCTTGTTTTGCCATGTGCGGGCAAAGACGTCCTGCACCTTGTGGGTTTCCGACGTTTCAAGCGCTTTGGCCACCTCGGCATAGAGGGTGTGGCGCAGTTCATTGTCTGCGCGGACCAGCCGTTTGAGGTCGGCAAAGCTCTTCATGGACAGCCCCCCTTTGTCGCGGATGACCACATCGCCGTTTTTGGCGATGCCGATGACGCCCGAGGCGTAGTGCGGGGCAAGCCGGCTGTGGTTCTGCTCCAGTTGGGCCTTGATGCCACGGATGGCGGCGTTGCTGACCGTGGCCGCGCTTTGGGCGTGGGCCGTGGACGGGCCAAGGGCGGCGAGGAAGGTGCGGAGCATGCTCTCGCCGTTGGTGGCGGGCTGCTGCTCCTGTTCGCCGCTATCTGGGGTGTAGATGTCCTCCACAAGGGTGTCGGCGGCCTGCCGGACCTCGGCGGCGGGGAAATAGATATTCACCGTGACGCATGCGCCAAGCATGGTCAGGGCGGTGAGCCAAAACAGGGTGCGTGTGACGCGGCGGGTCATGGAGCCTCCTTGCCGGATTGCGGCGATGTTGTGGTGACGCGCTGAATGCGCTGCATCATGTCCGAAAAGGCAATCCTGTTCTGCGGCGTGCGGTTGATGACATTGATGCCGAAGAGCAGGGGCTTCTTGATCAAATACTCTATCCCTCCGTCGTGGAGCAAGCCCCGCACGGAAAAGATGTCGTCGTCCAGGTGGCAGTGGATGCCGATGCTGTCGTACCCAAATTCCTTAAACATGGACGCAAAGGCCCCCGCCCCAAGCCCGGCCAACCCCTGCCCCGTCCCGATGACGGAGATGGTGTTCACCGCCTTGAGGCTGACGCGCTTTGACACGCCCGGTGCGTCCGTGGAGCGCAGGGTGAGGTCCATGCCGACGGGTTGGCCGTAGGCCACCAGCACGTCCTGCGCCGTGAGGTTCAGCCGCCCGGTGATGCGCCCAACCTCCAGCGCGTCGCTGAGGGGTTCAAGATCAATATCCGAAATGGTGATGGCGTCCACGCCCGCCACCCGCGCGCCGGAAAACGGATGCCGCATGCCGATGCCGCGCAAGTCCCCCGTACCGCCGAAGAATGTGACACCAAGGGTGCCCGTGGTGGTCAGGGCGTCCTCATCCAGCACGATGTGCCCAAGGGAGCCGGAAAGGCTTCCTTCAAGCGGAACGCCCGTTTCCAGTGCCGCAAGGTCCACGCCATCCACCCGCCCGGAGCACCGCAAGGTCGCGGCGGGGGAAAACGGCGCGTCCACGAGGATGCCGCGCCGGGTCAGGGTGCCGCCGTAAAGAGGCAGAGGGACTTCGCCGCGAGTGCGGCAGTGGTTGGGCTCCAGCCGGACCCGCAGGCCGATGTCCGACGCGGTCCCCGTTGGCAGGGTGAGGGCGGCAACCGTAAGGTGTCCCCAGTCTGTTGGCTCGGGGAAGCGCTGTGGGGGGCGGCCTTCGGCGATGGAAAAGGGCAGAGTCAGCGACAGGTCGGTGGCGGCCACCTCCAACTGTGGCGCAGTGGCTGTGAGGGCGGGGATGCTGAGTGTGCCGGTGGCGGCTAAGCCCGCCCGTGACGCCGCAATGTCTGCGCGCAGGCTGGCGCGGCCCGTGAGCGTGGCGTCTGCAATGGAGGGGACGATTGGCGCCAGTGGCTCCCTGATGAAGCGGGAAAAGAGCGGGGCGAGGGCGCTCATGTCGATGCGCACCGCCCCGGCAAGGCGCGGGCTGTTGCGCAGTGCGTCCACGCGCCCTTGCGTCAGGGCAAAGGTGGCGGCGTTGCCCACGTTTAGGGTGACTGTTAGTTCGCGCAGGCGGTCCGCGCTGGGGCGCTGGCAGGCGGCGTCCAATACAAATGGCATGTCTGCAAAGTTCATGTACAGCGTGGTGTAGAGCAATTCGCCGCTCTCGCAGACCACTGTGGCCTGGATGTCGCGCCCTGCATTTTCTGCCGCAAGTTGGAGGTGCATGCCATCAACGAGCAGGCTGTCGTCCTCCGACGCCATGGCGATATCGCGCAGGTCCGCATTCAGGCGGTAGCGCGGGCCGTGTGCGGTATGGTCCAGCATGAGCGCAATGTCTGCCGCGCCCGTCGCGGGCGGCACAACCTGCGGGAGCATATCAAAGGCGCGGAAGAACCCCAGCGCGCCTGAAAGCGTGGCATCCGGGGCGCGCAGACGCAGGGAAAAGCGCTCCGGGGTATCCAGCGGGATGGCGGCGGAGCCTGTGATGCGTCCAAGGGGCGCGGTGGTCGCGCTCAAGGAATCTATAGTCACGGCATCTTTACCGAGGCCCACAATGCTCTGCGCCGTGATGGGGCCAAAGGGCAAGGGGCTACCGGCAACACGCAGGGCATTCTTGGGAATGCGTAGATTATGGATGGAGACCACAGGCGCGAGCGGCGTTCCGGACAGGGCAATGCCCGCCTGCGCTTCTGTGAGGGAGAATGGCGCGTCAGCGTCCGCCGCTGCGTAGCGCAGGCCAAGGCGCATTTCGCCATCGAGTTTGATCTCTTCAAGGGAGTCCGGTGGGAGCATGAACGTCGCGCCCATGGTTCCGGACCAGTCAAGGCGTGTGGGCCCGTGCGGCCATGTGATTGAGAGGCCCTCTGTGGAGATGGCGGCGCGTACCGGGGCTGTGCCCGTGTCCCCCGGTGGGCGGTCCAGCGCGCACGTAAAGTGCACTGCGCCGTCAAGCTGTGGGCGCGCGCCCTGCGGCAACAGTATTCCGAAAAACGGGCTAAGTCGCTCTGCCTTGGGAATAATGCCCCGCAGGTCCAGTGCCTGCACGCCCTTTGGGGTGAGCGTTCCCGAGCCTTCGGTGTGCAGAACATTGTCCATCGTTATGGACAGGGACTGCACACGCAGAGTGTCGTCGGCAGTGAGCAAAGCGCCGGCCCCCCGCACATCGACGGATGTTATCGGAATCAACCGTTGGCGCTCTGGCAGGATGAGCGAGCGGGCCGTCAGGTCAACGGAGCGGACATGCAGGGTTGCCGCATCCCACAGAACCTGCGCCGTGAAGGCCGCATCACCCGTGAGTTTGGAGCTGGTGAAATGGATATTCGGCATGGTGACAAGGCCGGCCACAGCGCCGTCCGGCAGGATGCTGCCGGATGAACGCAGTGTGGCCGTGGCGGTCACCGACCCGTGTTTCTCCCGGGCGAAGGAGAGCGTTGCGTCGGAAATCCACCGCATGGCTTGGCCGTCACGCGCTGCCGTTATGGACAGATGCCGCAGCAGCGCATTGCCCTGCGGTGAGGTGATGCGCAGTTGCCCATCATGGATGCTCAAGTGCTCCGCAAGGATTGGCAAAGGCGTCGGAGCCGGGGCGGGGGGCGCGTCTTTTGGTGCGGAGTCCGTCGCCTTGCCCGCCGCAAGCACAAGCAGCGGGCGCTCGATTTCAATGCGGGAGAGGATAGGGCCGGGGCCGAATATGCCGCCCGGTGCAAAAGTGACGGCGCCTTTTGGAATGCTGAGGGTCATCCCCGGCGCGGAGGCTTTGGCGCGCAGTACCGTCAGGCGCGGGGGGGTGAGCGACAGCGCAATGTGGTCGATATGCAGTGCGATATCCGCCGCATTGGCCGCACGCTGGGCAAGGGGGATGAGCAGACGGGGGGAGGAGACAAGCGCCGTGCCCAGCGCAATGACCACAAGGAGTCCCGCCGCGCAGGCAAGGCCCGTGCGGCGCAGGAAAAGCCGCCGCCGTTTTGGGGGCGGCTGCGGGGTGGTGTGGACCTTCATGCGGGTGGCTCCAATGGCATGAGCCAATCATAGCAGAACAGCCGCCTTGTGCCGAGGACCATTCCCGCCGCGCAGGCTACAGCTACGGAACGACAAAACGCCCCCCGGAGTGGTCCGGAGGGCGTTTCTCTCTCTTTCCCGAAGGAGTGCGGTCAGCCTTCAGCGGGGTTCAAATTTTGCTGGATGATGGCGGCATCGCCTTCCTCGGCCTGAGCGCCAAGGGCTTTGGATGCGCCGTGACAGATGATGGTTTCACCCGTCATCTCAACGTATCCGGCGGAAAGCACCGTGGAATAGGGCAGCTGCTCCCGCATCTCCTCGTGGCGAATCTTGTCGGAGAAGAGCACGGGGCTCGGCTGGCCGGAGAAATCTTCAAAAAGGATGTACTTCATGGGTCCTCCTGCTGGCAAAAGCCGGACGTGCGCCGTCCAGTCGTGGTGGATGTATAAAGCCAATCGTCCGCCTTGTAAATCCATAACATGCCGGACAGGAAGAGGAAAGCCGCAAGGCCCTCCGCACCGCGCCTGCGACTGTGACAGCAAGCGAGACGACGCGGATGAAATGTCCAGTGCCGCGATGAAGTTGCAGTGCCCAGGAAAACGCCAACACAGGTGGTCGTCACCGATGTAAAGAAGAAGACAGAAAAAGAAAAGAGGCAGGACTTATGGAAACTGATGCACGGGTGTGAAACATCAGTTCCGTGGTGTGGCTATTTTGATGATGTGGTGAAGTTTGTTGGCAGAGGGGGTTGATTCAATGTGATAATTGTGCAAGATACTATGTACAGTCTACTCGAATGTTGTGAGCGGGAGTTTCCACATTCAGTTCTGGCGGAGTGCATGGAACGAAAGGATTCCTCGCCGGGAGTAAAAAAGGAGATGCTATGATGGACGATTACTTGAAAGAAGCACTTGAGATCGTCAAGGCGCAGGCGAGTGTCCGTACATTGACGGAAGAAGAGATAACGTCAATGGTCCAGAAGTTGGCAAACGGCATTAAAGGCATCGCCGAAGGCGCCCCCCGCGCCGAAGAAAAGCAAGAACCACCCGTCGATCCCAAGAAAGCCATCCGTGAGAAGTCCATCATCAATCTTGAAGATGGCAAGCCCTATAAGATCCTCACCAAGAAGAACCTCGCCAAGTTTGACCTGACTCCCGACGAATACCGCGAGAAATGGGGCTACAAAAAGGGCACCCCCCTCATCTGTAAAGCACTGCAGCGTGAACGCCGCAAAAAGATGAAAGACATGCGCCTGTGGGAAAAAAGAAA
>NZ_JBUDSW010000238.1:0-5500 GCF_054921475.1 Desulfobaculum sp.
ACGCCATTCAGGGCATTGTCATGGTGGTGGCCGCCGTTGTGGTGCTCAACGCCGTGGTGACGGCTGGCGGCGGCATGAGCCAATGCATCGCCACGCTGAAAAGCATCGACCCCGGCCTGATCACCCCCACAGGACCCAAGGACGCCGTGCCACAGCCCTTTATCCTCTCCTTTTGGATACTGGTTGGCCTTGGCATCCTTGGCCTGCCCCAGACCACGCAGCGGTGCATGGCCTACCGCGACTCCCGCGCCATGCACAACGCCATGATCATCGGTACCATCATCATTGGCTTTATGATTCTATGCGCGCACCTGTCCGGCACGCTTGGCCGCGCCGTGCTTCCGGACCTGCCCGCGGGCGACCGTGCCATGCCGAGCCTTATCATGGAATTGCTGTCGCCGTTTTGGGCGGGCGTCTTCATCGCCGGGCCACTGGCGGCCATCATGTCCACCGTGGACTCCATGCTCCTGTTGGCCTCCGCCGCCATCATCAAGGACCTGTATATCCACTACCGCCTTGGAGGCGACGCCTCGCGCATGACCTCCGCCAGCCTCAAAAAGAAGAGCCTCATCTCCACCTCCGTCATTGGCCTGCTGGTCTTTTTGGCCGCCATTCAGCCGCCGGACCTGCTGGTGTGGATCAACCTCTTTGCCTTTGGCGGGCTGGAAGCCGTGTTCCTGTGGCCCATCATCCTCGGGCTGTACTGGAAACAGGCAAACAGCACTGGCGCGGTGGCGTCCATCCTTGTGGGCGTCGGCACCTTTTTCATCCTGACCATCGCCAAGCCGGACATGGGCGGCGTGCACGCCATTGTCCCAACGACGCTGGCGTCCCTTGTGGCATTTGTTCTTGGCTCCTATGCCGGGCCGCCCACCCATCCCCGCGTCATCGACCTTTTCTGGGGGGAGAGCCGCTAGGCTCCCCCTTTTTCCTTTCTCCCGCCGCGTTTTCCCGCTTTCGCCCACTCCCGCCTCAGCCCAATTCCCCAAAATTGGCTGGGGCAGGCTGATTTTCACCGTTCAACAAAGCTGACCCGCCCCTGTCCGCAAGGCGACACGGCCCGCCCAAACTGTGCGCACAGTCAACAGCAGGAGGCTGTCTTTCGCCTCTTGCCACCCGTCATTCCTGCATTTTTCTCAATACATCCCTAATTTTCTCAACAATCCTGTCGATAATTTGTCAAAAGACTTACGTATTTCTCACACAATCCTGCTCTCAAGGAACCGTTTTATTCAGCGCCGTGCTTCCACGGCCATCAGGAGGCGATCGTGAAGGTGTTTCGAAATCTCAAAACCATGTACAAGATCATGCTGCCGACGACGTTGCTCCTCATCGTCGCGTTTGGCGCAATCGGGTACACCATTTCGCAACAAAGCACAGACGCGCTGCGGCACGTGGCGCAGCGCGAGATGGAGGCCCTTGGCGGAGAATACGGCAACGCCGTCAAAGCGCGCATTGAGGTGGGGCTGAATCAGGCCGAGGCCTTAGCGCGCGCCTTTGCCGGCATGCGCGAAAACGGCGACGTGATGGACCGCGACCTCGCCGTACAGCTGGTCCAAAGCGTTATCGCAAAGAGCACGCTCTATCAGGGCGGCAGCACGGGCTGGGAACCGGACGCCTTTGACGGCATGGACGCGCAGTTCCAAAACGCCCCCTACCACGACAAGACCGGACGCTTTGTGCCCTACGTCTACCCCGAGGGCGGCACGTACAAAGTCACAGCCCTGCCGGAATACGACGTCCCCGGCGATGGCGACTACTATCTGGTGCCCAAGCGCACCCGAAAACCCTTTGTCACGCCGCCCTACCACTACACCATCAACGGCAATGAACTGCTGCTGGCCACCACTTCGGCCCCCATCATGGTCCACGGCTCGTTCAAGGGCGTCGTCACCCTTGACCTGTCCATTCAAAGCCTGAACGACATGGTGGACGCCATCACCCCCTACGACACAGGCTTCGCTTTTCTCATGACCCGCGGGGGGAGCGTGGTGGCGCACCCGAACAAGGACTACGTCCTCAAAAATATTTTTGACGTGGTGAACCTGGAACACGAACGCGACCTGCGCTCCGCCATGGCGCAGGGCAAGCCCTTCTCCAGCGAACACATCTCGCAGGTGACGGGCGAGCGCTCCCTTGTGCAGTACATTCCCATCCCCCTCGGACAGACCGGGCAGTACTGGTACCTTGGCATCAACGCGCCTATCGCGAAAATCACCGCCGAGGCCACGGCGCTGTCGCAGGCCATTATCATTGCCGCTGTCATCACCGTGCTTCTCCTGCTCGTCGCCCTGTACTTTGTGGCGCGCAGCATCTCAAAGCCTATGGGCATGATGGCATCCATGGCGCAGGACGTGGCGCAGGGCAACTTTGACGCCAAGGTCGATGCCTCAGGATTTGGGGGCGAGATTCTTACCCTGCATTCCGCCATGGAGACCATGGTTGCCGGGCTGGTGAAAAACATCTCCAAGGCCGAGGAGATGACCAAAGAAGCCAAGGACCAAACCGCCAAGGCGCAAATCGCCCTGCGGGACGCTGAAAAGGCGCGCGAAGAGGCAGAAAACGCCAAGCGCGAAGGCATGCTTGAGGCCGCCGACGAACTGGCGGGCATTGTGTCGCAGGTTTCCAGCGCCACCGAAGAACTTGCCGCGCAGATTCAAGAATCCAACCGCGGCTCCGATGTCCAGCGCGAGCGCACCAGTGAAGCCGCAACCGCCATGGAGCAGATGAACGCCAGCGTGCTGGAAGTGGCGCAGAACGCCGGACAGGCCGCGGAATCCGCAGATCAAGCCCGCAAGGAAGCCGAATCCGGCGGCGATGTGGTGGGCAACGTGGTCACCAACATCACCCGCGTGCACGAAATGTCCACCAGCCTGGAGCGCAGCCTTGGCGAACTGGGCGAGCAGGCGGAGGGCATTGGTCAAATCATGAATGTGATCACGGACATTGCGGACCAAACCAACCTGCTGGCGCTCAACGCCGCCATTGAGGCCGCACGTGCTGGCGACGCCGGGCGCGGGTTCGCCGTTGTTGCCGACGAAGTGCGCAAGCTGGCGGAAAAGACCATGGCCGCAACCAAACAGGTTGGCGAGTCCGTCAAATCCATTCAGAACGGCACGCACACCAACATCTCAAACATGGCGCAGGCCACGGCCGAGGTCACCAAGAGTACGGAACTGGCGCAGCAAGCCGGTGAAGCGCTGGAGCGCATCGTCTCCATCGTCGACTCCACCGCCGATCAGGTCCGTAACATCGCCACAGCCTCGGAAGAACAATCCGCCGCCAGCGAGCAAATCAGCCACAGCACGGAAGAGGTGAACACCATCGCGCAGGAAAACGCGCAGGCCATGGACGAATCCACCCGCGCCGTCACGGAGCTGACCACCCTCGCAGGCAGGCTCTCCACCGTCATCGACCGCCTGCGCGACGCCTAACCCCGCCGCCCGGCGGCCGGCGCCCCACCATCGCCCCCAACCACAACCCAAGCCCTCGGCACAAGCCGGGGGCTTTTTTGCGCCCTCAAGGTGGCGGATGGATGTGGGGTGGGCTGCCCAATCAATCGCGCCACAATCCGAACATACATACCGCTTGTTCATTACCCACTTTACAACCTGCTTCTTGAACGCAAGCAGCCCGACACCTCCTGTAATGATGCAAATAACTATCGGCATGGCAAGACCTGTCCCTGCAAACAAATACGTAGTCCAAGCCCAAAAGCCGCCTAATGGCATTGCTCCACCGATGATACTCACTAACAAATCAAGCGTAGTTTCTTCCGTATGCCCACACTTTTGACAACGAATTTCCATAACTACCCCCTCAATTCATTGAGTTGCGACATCTCATGCGCAAGAGGCCCTTTTCTCAGGCTTAAGACTCAAAAGGGGGCAACACTTCTATTTCATGAGCTCATTTCCTTTTTATCTCACCCAACACCACGCTTGAGCCCCAACACGCATTTCGCTATAGCTCCATCCTATGGGATGAACTCCCACCCTGACGGCTCACGGCAACGGTGGCGCGCCCACCGGGCGCAAGCGCTGCCACGCACAAAACGGCCTCACCCAAGGCTGGCGACGCACGCCCGTAACGGCCACCGCCGCCACAAGGCCATCAGTCACACACGCCTCACATTCAACACGTCGATAAGGAACATCGAATGGAACTGGCACTTTTCGCTTTGGTCTGCGGCCTTGCACTGCTTGTTTGGAGTGCGGACCGCTTTGTGGAAGGTGCAGCAGCAACTGCACGCCATTTCGGCATGCCTCCGCTGCTCATTGGTATGGTTATCGTCGGATTTGGTACGTCAGCGCCAGAGATGGTGGTCTCCGCCCTCGCGGCGGTTCAAGGCAGTCCGGGCATTGCCCTCGGCAACGCCTATGGCTCAAATATCGCCAACATCGCGCTGATTCTCGGCGTTACGGCGCTCATTCATCCCATCCGGGTGCAGTCCACAGTGCTCCGCAAGGAACTGCCTCTTCTTCTGGTTGTTACCTTGCTCAGCGCGGGGCTTATTCTGGACCTTTCCATCGCGCGGCTGGACGCCGCCGTTTTGCTTGCCGTCTTCGCCCTGCTGATGACGTGGACCATTGTCCAAGGGATGAAACGGAAGCCAGACGCCCTCGGCGATGAAATCGCCGCGCAGGCCCCTGAAAAAAGTATGCCCCTCGCGCGCGCAGTTTTCTGGCTTGTCTGCGGCCTTGTGCTGCTCATCGCCAGCTCGCGCCTGCTCGTCTGGGGCGCTGTTGAAATCGCGCGCGTCTTCGGCGTCAGCGACATGATCATCGGCCTGACCATCGTCGCTATCGGCACCTCACTGCCGGAGTTGGCGTCGTCCGTTATCGCGGCGCGAAAAGGCGAACACGACATCGCCCTCGGCAACGTCATCGGCTCCAATCTCTTCAACACGCTGGCCGTGGTCGGCATTGCCGGAACCATCACGCCCTTTGCCGTGGCACCAGAAACGCTCACCCGAGACATGCTCCTCATGGGCGGCCTCACCGCGTCCCTGTTCATCCTCGGCTACGGCTTCTGGAACCGCCCCGGCAGAATCAACCGCGTTGAAGGAACAGCCCTCGTCCTCGTCTACGCGGCCTACACCACATGGCTCATCCGCTCCGTGGTCGCCACAACCACCTAGGGGCCCTAGGCGCACAACAAAACGGCCCTGTGGAGCAGAAAGCTCGCCACAGGGCCGCATCACAATCCCCCCCCCGCTCCATTTATTACAAAAGAATCTCCCATCTCACAGCTGCTCTCTTCGAGAATACAAACTGGCGGGCGATGGACCAAAGACAATGGAAGACCGCGCCCCCCCTGCCTCAAAAATGGGGGACAGAGCGGGGACAAATGTGGGACTCTTACGGGACTGGAATGAATTTTGGACAAAAGAAAAGGGTTCACGTCGATTGCTCAAATCGTCGTAAACCCTTGATATACTTGTGGTAGCCGGGAAGGGAGTCGAACCCTTACTCCATCGCTGGAACCGGATTTTGAGTCC
>NZ_JBUDSW010000239.1:0-5494 GCF_054921475.1 Desulfobaculum sp.
GGGGGCGACAGCACCGCGCGCCATGGTGCGCAGCCGGGTGCACCTTGGCGTGAAGAGCGCGGGGCGAGGGCGGCGGCGCGGCTGGTGGCGGCGCTGTGCGTCGTAAGTGGCGCGGCGTGCCTGCCGCCGGTCTTTGCGGCGGTATTTATGGTCCCCGGCGAATCCGAGCTTGCTGTGCTAGGCGTGGCGGGCGCCCTTGGCCCGGCGTTCATCGTTGTGGGCGCGGCGCTCTGGTGGCGCGGGGCGCGGATGCCACGGACGGTGGCGGTGGTTTTGGGAGTGATGGCTTTGCTGTGGGCGGAGCTTGGCGCGCGGACGGTGGTGCGCTCCGTGCCCGAGCTTGCCGCGCCGTGTGAACGCATCGCCCGCTCCCTTGACGCGTCGGGGGCGCTATTTAAGGGGCAGGCGCTGACGCATTTTCGCGGGCGCAGCGGGCGGGTGTATTATCCCGACGCAGAGGTGCTGAGCCGCGGGGTGCCGTTCAATTCGTATGGGTTCATTGGGCCGCAATGGTCGTTGGTTAAGCCGCAGGGCACTGTGCGCGTGGCGTGTCTTGGCGGTTCCACCACGGCCACGGGGTACCCCCGTGCGCTGGAAGACATCCTGAACGCCGCGCCCGGTGAGACGCGGTACGAGGTGCTGAACTTTGGCACAGGCTACTGGACCAGCCTGCACTCCGTCGTGAACTATATGCTGAACGGGCAGGCCTTCGCGCCGGATGTTGTGGTGTTCCACCATGGCTGGAATGAGATTGAGGCCGTAGTTAACACCCGCACCATGCGCCCGGATTATAGCCATGCGTACAAGGCCTACGCTCCGGCGCGTCCTCCGGCGAGTTTGCGCCCTCTGCTGCGGATAAGCGTGTTGGCGCGCCTTGGCGTGTGGCGCGTTGGGGCGCCGGACTGGATGAACCTGTGGCATGCCATTTATCAGCCGCGTGAGCGGGACATGACCCTGATTGACCGCCCGGGGCGTTGGCGGCCCTTTGAGCGTGCACTGCGCACGCTGGCCGCGCTGGTACGGGCAAACGGGGCGCGGCTGGTGGTGGTGACGCAGCCCCGCTCCACATCCGCGCAGGTCCGGTATGCGGAGGAGGCTCCGGCCATTGATGCGGCCAATGCCGTGGCGCGCCGCGTGGCGGCGAGTGTGCCGGAGGTGACGCTTCTTGACCTTGCCCAAGACCTCACCGGGCAGAATGACCTGTATACCGACCTTGCGCATATGACAGCCGCAGGCCAGCAGGCCAAGGCCCGCGCCATTGCGCGGGCGGTTGTGTCCGCCCTGCGTGACGGCGGCGTAGAAAGCGTAAGAGCGCCCGGAGAGGGCGCGGCGGGTGTGGCCCGTTAAGTGGCGTTGGCTGGTGCGGGAGGCGTAACGGTGGCGCGGAGCTTGCCGTATATTCCATAATGAGCAGAGGAGGGCGCGATGCGAAAGGTTGTGCAGACTGTGGTGCTTGCGCCTTTAGTCTATGCGGGATGCGCGTATGTGGTGCATTGGTGGTACGGCATGCCCATGCAGGAGCTTGTGTACGAAGCCGCGTTTTTGACCCTTGTGGTGCTACCCGTGGTACTCGCCGTTTTTGATACGCCCCGGCGCAGGCGGCAGGCCGCCGAGAAAAAAGACGAATAATTTATGGCATATGGCACATGTGCCATTTTCCCTTGGCGTGACCGTATAGACAGACAGAACGCGGACCGGAGGACGGACCTGCCGGAGGCCGCGCCAGTCTGCCATCATGCAAGGAAAATGGAGAAAGCTATGCTGTATTGTCCCAAATGCGCCGGTGAGTCGTCGGTTTTGCGGTCTTTTGATGATGTGCGCACCGTGTCGCGCCTGCGCCGGTGCAAGCGGTGCGGGTACGCCTTCACCACGACGGAGGTCATTAATGTGGATATGCAGTCCTTTGTGGAGGTCCACGCCCAAAAGGTGAAGGATGAGCAAAAACATGGCACTTCGTCCATGACGCAGGACTACATCGACGCTGTGGGCCGCGCCTATCGCGACAGGCAGCGCAGCGCGCCATGCGCCATGTAACGCCGCCTGCGGGTGCCCCCACCGGACGCGGAGCGCGCCGACCTAGCTGGCCGCTCCGCAAAAGAATATGCGGCAAGGGCTAGACAACCGTACGAAATTTTAGGACAAAGAATGCCGAGGAGCGAATGAGGCTTTCGCGACGCGTTGCGCAGTATATCGTGAGTATGCGGGAACTTGGGAAGGTTCGTGCAGAAGATTGGGCGCGGCGCGGTCAACCATGTGGCGCACTCTGCGCCGCTCCAAAAGCATTGGAAAAATGGAGGAAAGCCCATGTATTTTAAGCAGATTCAAGTCAATGGCCTTGGGTGCCTGTCCTACGTTCTTGGTTGCCCCCAGGCCGGTGAGATGATTGTCGTCGACCCCAAGCGCGATATTCAGGACTATCTGGACATTGCCCGCGACGAAGGCATGCGGGTCACGCATATCATCGACACCCACGTCCACGCGGACCACGTTTCCGGCGCGCATGAGCTGGCGTCGCGCACTGGCGCGCCCATTTGCATGCATCCCGAAACGCCCGCCACCTTCTCCTTCACGCCCCTGCCGGAAGGCCACACCCTCACGGCGGGCAACGCCAAGCTGGAAGTGCTCCACACTCCCGGTCACACGCCGCATTCCATTTCCCTCGTGGTCACGGACCGTGCCCGCGCAGAAGAGCCGATGATGATTCTTACCGGCGACCTGCTGTTTGTGGGTGATGTGGGGCGTCCGGACCTTGCCGGCAAGGAAGAATTGCAGGAGCAGGTGCACAACCTGTATACCTCGCTGTATGAAAAGTTGGGCAAGCTGCCGGATTATCTGGAAGTGTACCCCGCGCATGGCGAAGGCTCGCTGTGTGGCAAGGGGATGAGCGCCAAGCCGCACTCCACCCTTGGCTTTGAGCGTGGGCATAATCCGCGCTTGCAGTACGGCTCCTTTGATGCCTTTGCCGAGGTGATGGGGGCGGATTTCCCCACGCGGCCCAAGAGCTTTAAGTACATCATCTCCACCAACGCGTCCGGCGCGCCGCTGCTGGACCGGTGCCCCATGGAGCGCGCCTTGACCGTGGCCGACTTTGAGGCCGCCATGGAGCGCGGAGCAACCATTATCGATACGCGCGACGGCGCGGCCTTTGGCGGGTGCCACATCCCCGGCGCGGTGAACATCGGCTTTGAGAAGCAGCTTGCCAACTGGGTGGGCATGGTCATTGCGCCGGAGTCCGAGCTGCTCCTTGTGGTGCAGGACAGAGCGGCCTACGACGCCATGCGCACGGAGCTCCACCGCATCGGCTACGACAACATCATCGGCTACCTGTCCGGCGGCATGCAGACGTGGATTTACGCGGGCAAGCCGGTGGAGAGTCTGGAGCAGGTTTCGGCGCACGAGCTGTCCCAGCGTCTGGAATCCGGCACGCCGCCGGTTTTGCTGGACGTTCGCACTCCGGCGGAATGGGACGGCGGACACCTTGAAGGCGCAACGCACATGCCCTTTACCGAGATTCTGGACGCCTGCTGCACGCTGCCGACCTCCGAAGAGGTGGTGGTCTACTGCGGCACGGGCTACCGCTCCAACATTGCTGGCTCGTATATGAGCGCGCATGGCTACACCAACGTCAAATCCCTTGCCGGGGGCATGACGGCGTGGGCCAAGGCCCGCGCCAAGGCGCCCGCTGCGTAACTTGCACACTTCGCTTCGTCATGAAGCATTTGAGGACCGCACCCGTTTAGCCGGTGCGGTCCTTTTTTTGGGCTCAAAGAGTGGAGAACTGCACTGCGTAGAAATTCTTTTCAGCGCCACAGTTGCGCATGCTATAATTCTATAACGATATGGTTTGTCGGGAGATTTTCTTCCCGTTTTTTGCGCCGTTGCCCGCACTTTTCCGAGGAACTTCGGCATTTTGTTCGTGCTTATCCTTCCCCTTGTCTGCTAAAGGAATTGACAGGATTCCGCAGGGGGAGAGTAAAGGAATTCTGTAATTGGCCGATATTTCAGCCATGCTCGCAGTACAACTTATGTGAGCATTTGTTCAATCGTACGGTGCTTTTGCCGTGTCGTCCGCCTGACATCATGCGGCGCGGGTTAAAGGCCGTAACATGAGGAGGATCCTTTATGCTTCGCAGGTTATCCATTGGCTTCCGCATTTTTTTCGTTTTGGGGGTCATGGTGCTGCTCTTTGCGGGGGCGATAGTCAGCTTTTACGCTATCTCCGCCCAGCTCGAGAGTATCTCTGTCACCACGGTTCAGGAAAAGATGCTCAAAGGGCACAAGGACAAGATTCGCATCTCAACACATTCTATGGCACTGACGCTTGCTGACGCCGTCCGGGGACTTGATACGGAGCAGCAAAAGATGGACGCCATCCGCGAGATGACCAATGACATCCGCTTTGAAGATGACGAATCCGGATACTATTTCGCCTACAAAGGAACGGTGCCGTTTTCCGTTCCGGCCAAGACGTCCGTTGAGGGGAACGACCTGTCCGGCGCTAAGGATGAAAACGGCATCTACTACGTCCGCGAGCTTGCCAAGCAGGCCCATGCTGGCGGCGGGTTTGTGGAATATGACTTTGTGAAGCCGGGCATGGGCCTGCAGCCCAAGCTGGCGTACGCCGAGATGATTCCGGGGACCAGCCTGTGGCTGGGCACGGGCGTGTACGTTGATAATGTGCAGGCCGAAGGAAAGCAGGTGGCAAACGCCCTGCACGATGAAGCCCTTACGCAGTTTACGCGCATGCTCATCACCCTTGGTGTGCTGCTGCTCATCGTGGTTGTGGGCTGTATTGCCATCATCCGCAGCATTGTGCGCCCCATCAACGGCGCGACAGAGGCCGCGGAGTCCATCGCCGAAGGCCAGCTGGATGTCTCCCTTGAGCCGCAGGGCACTGACGAGGCCGCCAAGCTGGAAGAGGCGCTGCTCATCATGTCCCGCACGTTAAAGCAGAACATGGCGGACATTGAGGCCAAAACCCGCGACGCCGAAGACAAGGCCCGCCAGGCCGAGGCCGCAACGGAAGAAGCCAACGCCGCGCTGGAAACCGCCAAGCGCGCCCGCAGCGAGGGCATGCTCATGGCCGCCACCAAGCTGGAGGACATCGTGGGCCGCCTTGCTTCCGCCACGGCGCAGATTTCCGCCATGTCCGAGGAAATCAACAACGGCACCATGACCCAGCAGGAGCGCATCAGCACCACGGCCACGGCCATGGAAGAGATGAACGCCACCGTGCTGGAAGTGGCCCGAAACGCCTCCATGGCGGCGGATGCCAGCCGCGAAGCCCTGAACCGCGCGCTCAACGGTCAGGACGTGGTCCAGCATTCCATGAAGGCCATGAACGCCACACAGACGCAGACCGAAGCCCTGAAGACCAGCATGACCCAGTTGCAGGATCAGGCGCAGTCCATCGGCAACATCATGGGCGTTATCACCGACATTGCGGACCAGACCAACCTGCTGGCCCTCAATGCCGCCATCGAGGCCGCCCGCG
>NZ_JBUDSW010000240.1:0-5480 GCF_054921475.1 Desulfobaculum sp.
GCGCGAGAGCAGGGCGTGGTGCACCGGCAGGTCATGGGCGCTGGCGGCGTCAACGGACGGGGCGTCTATGCCCACAAGGCGCAGGTCCCGCCCGGCGAGGGCGCGTCCTGCATCCGGGGTAAAAGCGGCAAAGTCCGGCGAAAACTGTCCGGGCTGCGCAAGGCCGTTTCGGGTGTTGCGTGTGCGGAAGAGCAGCGCCTGTGCACTGTCCTCCGGCAGGGCGTCGATATGCTGGGCGGTGACGGTATTGGCTTCCTGAATATCCACCACCAGCGCGTGGAGGATAAAATTATGCGGGGCGTAGTCCCCAAGGCGCGCGCCGCCATCGAGAATATGGGCGGGGGTGTCGATGTGCGTGCCGCTGTGCGCGCACAGGCGAAGGCTTGACGTGATGCCGCCTGTATCCGATGTTGCGGCAGCAGTTGTTGAGAATGCCGGGTCCCCGGGCCACGGGGCATCCTCGCGCCCAAGGGCGAGGGAGATGTCGATGCAGTTGGCGTGGGGATTCATGAGTGCTCCGGTATGAGTTGTGCAGCCAGCTTGACAGAATGCTTCTAGCTTGAATAAATGCGAAAAAATGCCAAGGGGACGTAGCATGAAAGAGGCGCTCGAAGTTTTTTCCGATTACCTCAATAGAAAGAACCTGAAAATGACGCCGCAGCGGCGGTTGATTCTGGATATCTTTCTGGAGGAGAAGGGCCACCATACCTCCGAGGACCTGTACTCTATCGTCAAGAAGGCCGACAAGTCCATTGGGCAGGCCACGGTGTACCGTACCCTCAAGCTGCTCTCGGAATCCGGGCTGGCCAAGGAAGTGAACTTTGGCGACGGCGTCACCCGCTACGAGCGCAAGTACGGCCACTCCCATCATGACCACATCATCTGTCAGGAATGCGGCAAGGCTCTTGCCGTGGTGGATGAACGCATTGAAGAGTTGCAGGAAAAGCTGGCCGAGGCCCACGGCTTCATCCTGACCGGACACGAGATGTATCTGTACGGCATCTGCGCGGATTGCCGCAGCAAAAAGGCCGAACACGGCTAACGCGCCCTCCGCGCCGCCACGCCAGTACCCCATATGACCACACAGCGCCGCTTCGTTACGAGGCGGCGCTTTTTTTTGTGCGCACCTGCGAGGCGGTGGGCGCACGCAAAGACCCCGGGCATGGCTGCGGGGGCGGTGAGGGTGAGAGGTGGCGGCCTTAGCTGGCGGCGTCCACGGGGTCGGCCATGGCGATTTTCGTTTCGGAAAGTGTGGGGTCTGATGCTGGGCCGGGGGGCAGGCCTTCCGCGCGGGAGATTTCCTTTACCATGTCGGCAACGCTGACGGCGTTGAGGGTGTCGAACATGCTACGCGCGGCGTTGTCCCACAGCTTTCGGGTGGGGCAGCTGATTTGTGCTTCACAGCACTGAGGGTCCGCGGTGCAGTCGATGATGTGGCGGTCGCCTTCAAGGGCGCTGACAATGTTGCCGATGTGGAGGTCTTCTTGCGGCAGGGCAAGCATATGCCCCCCGCGCGGCCCACGCTTACTGAGGATGAAACCGTGGTCCTTGAGGATTCTGATGAGCTTTTCAAGATACTTGACCGAGAGTCCTTGGCGTGCAGCGACATCGTGTATCCGGACCGGTGAGGACTGACCGTTCACGGCGATGTCGAGCACCATTCGCAACCCGTAGCGGCTTCGGGTCGAAATGCGCATGGTCGGCTCCTTGGACGGGGTGAGGCATGGGGTGCACAGTAGCTCCAAAGGGAAAATGCAAAAAATCAATGCAATAGAGCATGCTTTTCGTATGCAAAAGCGGCCATGGCGTCAAGTGGTGCGTTGTCCTACTTGGTCAGTAGGGAGTGGAGATGGCGGGAAAGCATCCTGTGAAGGTATGGATATGCTTGCGCAACTTTTCATCGCGGCGCAGCAGTGGGTGCTCCCCCATTGTGGTGCATATGCTTTGTCGGCGCCCTGACGGAAAAACGCCCCCACCTGTTGAGGCGGGGGCGTTTAGTACAGTATGGGGCGCGGCGTCAGCTAGCCAAGGCCAACGAGGCGGCCGCCCTGATAGACGGCAACGGCTATGAAGTAGGCAAAGGCCGTGTTGAAGCCGAGGGAGAAGAGCGCCCATTTCCATGATCCGGCTTCGCCCTTGATGGCGACGAGGGTGACGAAACATGGGGCGTACAGCAGGATAAAGAGCATCAGCGCCGAGGCGCGCAGCGGGTTCCAGTCCTGCGAACCGGCAAGGCGCTTGGCAAGGGAGCCGGATTCTTCGGCGGCGTCGCCAAGGGAGTAGGCGGTGCCCAGCGTGGAGACAATGACTTCCTTGGCCGCAACGCCGCCGACAAGGGCGATGTTCACGCGCCAGTCAAATCCGGCAAGGGAGCCGATGCCCTCAAGGGCCGTGCCCATGCGTCCGGCAAAGGAGCCGCGCAGGCGGGCTTCGTCGCGCTCGGCGTCCAGTCCGCGCAGGTTGGCGCGCAGAATCATGGCGCGGGAGGAGTCTTCGTGTACGGAGGCCAGCTCAGTCGAGATGTCCTGCTGTTTTTGCTCAAAGGCGGCTTGCTGGTCGTCCGACAGGCCGGGGAAGGTCATAAGCGCCCACAGCAGGATGGAAATGGCAAGGATAACCGTGCCCGCCTTCTTAATGTACTGCCACGTGCGTTCCCACGTATGGATAAGCATGCCGCGCAGGGTGGGAAAGCGGTAGGGCGGCAGTTCCATGACAAAGGGAGTGCTGGGGCCCTTGATGATGGTCACGCGCAGGATGCGCGCCACAATAAGGGCGGCGGCCCACCCCGCCAGCGTGATGAGAAAGAGCGCCTTGGCCTGATGGCCGGGGAAAAAGACGCCAATGAGCAGGATGAATACGGGCAGCTTGGCCCCGCAGGTCATAAACGGTGCGGTGAGCAGGGTTGCCAGCTTTTCCCTGCGGCTTCGCAGGGTGCGCGCGGCCATGACGCCGGGGACGGCGCAGCCACCGGCAATGCCGCCGGAGACAATAAACGGCATCACCGAGCAGCCATGCAGGCCAAAGATGCGGAACAGCCGGTCCAGCATATAGGCGATGCGCGCCATGTATCCCGAGTCCTCAAGGAACGAGATAAACAGAAAAATGAGCAGGATGAGCGGCACAAAACTCAGCACGCCGCCCACGCCGTCGATAACGCCGGAAACCAGCAGCGACTTGAGCAGGCCGTCCGGCAGGGCCGCGGACGTGGTGTCCGACATCCAGCCAAAGAAGGCCTCCACCCAGCCCATGGGCACTTCCCCAAGGGTGAAGGTGAGTTTGTACACGGCCATCAGCACAAGGAACATGCCCAGCGGGCCAAAAAAGCGGTGCGTGAGCACGCGGTCCAGCTGGTCCGAGAAATCAATGCGTTGGTGGTCCGTGCTGCGGGTCAGGACGCCCTGCTTGAGGAGCGAGGTGATAAAGCCATAGCGGTAGTCCGCAATGATGGCTTCGGGGTAGGTGCTGAGCGTTTTTTGACAGTGCTCGCTGACCTCGGCGGTCATCTCTTCAAGGGAGGTGGCGACGGCCTCGTTGGCGCTGCGGCCCACGGCGAGGATTTCCTCGTCGCTTTCAAGGTACTTGAGGGCGAGCCAGCGCGAAGGGTAGCGGCTGGTCAGGAAGGACTCCGCCTCGATGAGGTCCGTCATGCGCGTAAGCACGGGATCAAGGTCCGGACCGTAGGAGATGGTCAGCGGCGTCCAGCGGCCATCACGCTTGCGGGCGTAGGCCGCAGTCTGCGTCAGCAGTTCGGGAACGCCCTCGCCGGTGCGGGCCACGGTTTCCACCACGGGCATGTCAAGGAGCTCGGACAGGCGCTGCACATCAATGGTCATGCCGTGCTTGCGGGCCTCGTCCATCATGTTCAGGGCAAGGGCCACGGGGATGCCCATCTCCATCACCTGCACGGCAAGGTACAGGTTGCGCTCAATGGCGGAGGCGTTCAGCACGTTGACGACGATGTCGGGCTTATCGTCCACCAGCACGTTGCGGGCGACGATTTCCTCCTGCGTGTAGGCCGTGAGGGAGTAGGTGCCGGGCAGGTCCACGATGTGGAAGCGCGTGCCGTTGATGTCGGCGTAGCCTTCCTTTTTCTCAACGGTGATGCCCGGATAGTTGCCCACGTGCTGGCGCGCGCCGGTAATGGCGTTGAACATGGTCGTCTTGCCGGCGTTGGGGTTGCCGGCAAGGGCCATGGAAATGGTTTCGGGCATGGGCTACTCCACGATGTCCACGGTGATGTGGTCGGCTTCGTTGTTGCGCAGGGAGAGGGTGAAGCCTTTCATGCGCAGGGCGACAGGGTCCCTCAGGGGCGCACGGCCGACGACCTGAACCTCCGTGCCCGGAACAAGACCCATGTCCCGGATGCGGCGGCCAAGTTCGCCGTTGGCTCCAACGGTTTTGATGATGGCCCTCTGGCCGACCTTGAGCTGGCGCATATTGATGATGGTGCCCATGGGGTCTCCTTATAGCATCACCCGCGCTGTATGGCGTGAGGGTGATATTCGTTCTCATTTTTTCCGGCTCCGCTATACACTAAGACGCGGCGGACCGCCAGTGAAGAGGCGGGAGAAAAAATTCCCGCCTTGCCCCGCAGGGCAATGAAAAACGGCGCTGAACCAGAGTGGTTGAGCGCCGTAAAAGAGCTAAGGGGTGGAGACGTGTCCGGCTAGGAGGCAGAGACCTGATTCTTCTGGCCGGAGAGCGGGGTGGCAAAAATGTTCTGCGCCATATCATCACCAAGGATGAGGTCACTATTGCGCACCCGCAGGCAACATGAGCCAGCCGCGTGGGAGCAGACTTCGGCCTCTGTGCCCGGGGTGAGCCCCATGGCGAGGAGCCTGCACCGCAGCTTGGGACAGCCTTGGATGTCCGCAATGGCGACCCGGCTTCCGCAGGGGTAGTCACACAGGGTTCGTCCGTGTCGCCGACGATGGCATTTCCGTTTCCACATGCCTAGGAACTATGCCCGTTGATAATGAATGTCAAGTGCTCATGTGTAATAAAGAGCAAAATGGTCGGAATCTTGTGGCGGGATAAGAAGAGAAGGCCCAATATTATTGGAGAATTGTCACGTGGAGGCCGGAGCCGTTGGCGCTGATTGTGGGCGCTCTGTGCAAGGGCTTTGCAAGGTCGATGACCATGCGGAGCTTGTCGGCGTGCACGCCGGTGCGCACGCTTTTTACGCCGCCGGTGTTAACATGGGTGGTGGTGTCGCCCTTGTAGTGCCAGCGCCCGGGCACGTCGATGACAAAGCGGCTGGGCCCGCCAAGGGAAAAGGTGCGGATGTCGCCGGGGGCGTGGGTTGTGGGCAGGGTGAGGCGCAGGGCGTCCGGGGAAGTGGAAAAGGTTACAGGCGTGGCGACGGCAGGCCGCGTTGGCGGCGCGGCTTCGGCGACCTGCGGGGCGGGGATGGTCTCCAGTGGCTCTTCCGGTGGCAGGGCGTTTTGCGGCAAGGCGTCCGGGGAGAAGGTGTCTGGGGG
>NZ_JBUDSW010000241.1:0-5480 GCF_054921475.1 Desulfobaculum sp.
CGCGACGCTGGACGAAAACCCGCAGGTGGCGTTGGTCTACGCCAATGCTTATGTGACGGCCACGCCGTGTCAGGACTTTGCGACCTGTACGCCCATTGGGCGCAGCGACTGGCCCGCCTTCGACAGGCGGACGCTGTTTACCTACAACTTTGTCGGGCCACAGCCCATGTGGCGCGCCGCCCTGCACGAGCGTTACGGCTATTTCGACCGTGACTTCGAAGCCATCGGCGATTATGAATTCTGGCTCCGCATCGCGCGGACCGAGGATTTCCTCTTGATTCCCGATGTGCTGGGGCTTTATTTTATGGCCCCGGAGACGGCCGAGCGGCGCGACCCGCAGCTGTCCAGGCAAGAACGCCTGCTGGCCAGACGACGCTACAGAATCGGCGAATAATCCGCCGAAACATTACCAGAGAGATGAAACAGGAGACCGCGACGTGAGCGCTTCTGCCGAGATACGACGACAGGTCGAGGACCTGCGCCGACAGCTGGAATACCACAACAGGCGCTACTACGTCCTTGACGATCCCCAGATAACCGACGCCGAATACGACGCTCTGTTCCGCAACCTGCAGGACCTTGAGCGCCAATACCCCGAGCTGGACGACCCCAACTCGCCAACGCGGCGCGTTGGCGGCGAGCCTGCACCGGGCTTTGTGCAGCAGGACCACCGCCTGCGCATGTACAGCCTGGATAACGTGTTCAACGTGGACGAGTGGTCCGAATACGCCGCGAGAGTGCGGCGCGGGCTGGACATTGACCACGACCTGCCCTTTTGGGTGGACCCCAAGCTGGACGGACTGGCGTGCGAAATCATCTATGAAAACGGTGTGCTGACCACGGCCCTGACGCGCGGCGACGGCATCACCGGCGAGGTGGTCACCGCCAATATGCGCACCGTACGCAACCTGCCCCTGCAACTGGACATGGACGACATGCCGGAGCGCTTTGAGGTGCGCGGCGAAGTCGTGATGCTCAAGGAGGACTTTGTCCGCCTGAACCGCCAGCAGGACGAGGAGGGCGGCAAAACTTTCGCCAATCCGCGCAACGCCGCCGCGGGTTCCCTGCGGCTTTTGGACTCGCGCATCACCGCGCGCCGCCGCCTGAGCTTTATGGCCTACGGCATTGGCGAGGTGTCCTTCCCCTCCGGCGAAGCCAAGTGGTCCACGCATCAGGGAATGATGGAATTTTTGGCCGGGGCGGGCTTTACCATTCCGCCGCTGGCCAAGCTGTGCGAGTCGCCGGACGAGGTGGCCGCCTACTACGAGCGCCTGATGGCCGAGCGCGACGACCTGCCCGTGGAAATTGACGGCGTGGTCGCCAAAATCAACGACATCGAGGCGCAGGACGCCCTTGGCTTTACTGCGCGTGCGCCGCGCTTTGCCATGGCGCTGAAGTTTCCGGCCATGCAGGCGCAGACTGTGCTGGAGAGCATAGAGGTGCAGGTGGGCCGCACCGGCGTGCTGACCCCGGTGGCGCATCTGCGCCCTGTGGTGGTGGGCGGTGTGACTGTCTCCCGCGCCACCCTGCATAACGAGGATGAAATCCGCGCCAAGGGCGTGCTGGAGGGCGATACCGTCATCGTCCAGCGCGCGGGCGACGTTATCCCCGAGGTTGTCGGCCCTGTTGTGGAAAAGCGCACCGGCGAGGAAAAGCCCTTTGTCTTCCCCACCGTCTGTCCGTCCTGCGGCTCCCCGGTGGACCGCCTGCCCGGCGAGGTGGCGATTCGTTGTCTGAACGTCTCGTGCCCCACGGTGCTGCGGCGGCGCATTGTCCACTTTGTGTCCAAGGCTGGGCTGGATATGTCCCGCGTTGGGCAGCGCCTTGTGGAGCAGTTGGTGGACAAGGAGCTGGTCAAGACGCCGGCGGATTTGTTCCGTTTGCGGCGCATGCACATTATGCACCTTGAGCGCATGGGGCCGAAGTCGGCGCAGAATGTCATTACGTCCATTGAGGCGGCCAAAGAAGCGCCGCTGGAGCGGCTTATCGCGGCCATGGGCATCCGGCACGTGGGCGAACAGACCGCCCGCACGCTGGCGCGCGCCTACCGCGACCTTGACGCCATTGCCGAAGCCTCGGTGGAGGCGCTGACCGAACTGCCGGACATTGGTCCGGAAGTGGCGGGAAGCGTGCACGCCTTTTTCCAGAATGACGACAACCGTCACCTTGTGGAGGAATTCCGCGAGGTGGGGCTGTGGCCCGTCGGCGGCGTGGACGAAACCGCCGAAGCCGGAGAGCAGCCCTTGGCGGGGAAAACGTTTATCTTCACCGGTTCCCTGCCCGGCATGTCGCGGCCCGATGCCGCCAAGCTGGCCGAGGGCGCTGGCGCGAAGGTGGTCAAAAGCATTTCCAAGAACGTGGATTATGTGGTGGCGGGCGAAAAGGCGGGCAGCAAGCTGACCAAGGCCGAAAAGCTGGGCCTTGCCGTCATTGACCTTGATGCCTTTATGGCGCTGCTTCAAGGCGGGGCTGGTGAGGGCGGAGAGGCGAATGCCTCCGGCGCCGCACACCCTGCCGCTGAAACAAGCGCAGAATCCGCCGCCGTGCAGGAGGCTCCGTCCGCGGACTCATCCGAAGAGGCTGAGGGTGCCCAGCCGGAAGCTGGTCAGACCGAAACGGCCAAGACGGGTGCAGACGGGGCGAGCGCCGGAAAGGCCTCTGCTGACGCGGCAGGCGCGGAGCAGAGTGGCGCGGCTGTTTCCGATGCATCCAGCACCTCTCCAGATGCGCAGGTGAGCGCTGATTCGGACGCGGAAGCAGGGGAGTCATCTGCTTCTGCGGGTGCCCCAAGTGAGGCGCCTGCGCTGTTGAAACCGCAGACGCAGGACGCGGCTGACGCGGGAGCGATTTCCCCTGAGGGCGAGGAAGCCCCCGCGCCGGAGGGCAGTGACGCCACAGGTGGCGACGCAGACGCCCTAGCCCAAGCCCCAAACACCGCCGCGGACACAGCCCCAGACGATGAAGCCGCCGCTGACGGCGAACGAAAGGCGGACGCCCCGGCAGGGCCCAAGCAGTACACACTTTTCTAATATCGCAACACGAATGGAACCGGAGGACGACATGAGTACCCCTATTATCGTCATGGGCGCCAAGGGCCGCATGGGCGCAACCATCTGCCGCATGGTGCAAAATGATGCTGGCGCGGAGCTTGCCGCCGTTGTGGAGCGCCCCGGCAGCACGGACGGTTTGGACTACCTTGGCTGCCCCGTGGGCACCGACCTTGCCACGGTTTTGCCGGAGCATCCCGGCGCTGTGGTCATCGATTTTACGGCCCCGCAGGCTAGCCTTGCCAACGCCCGCGTTTGCGCGGCCAACGGCAACCCCATTGTCATTGGCACCACGGGCCTCACCCCGGAGGAGCAGGACGAACTGCGCACCATCGCCGCCACCAACGCGACATTCTGGGCGCCGAACATGAGCGTTGGCGTCAGCGTGTTGCAGCAGATTCTGCCGGAGCTGACCAAAAAGCTGGGGCTGGATTACGACATTGAGATGGTGGAACTGCACCACAATCAGAAAAAGGACGCCCCCAGCGGGACGGCCCTCAAGCTGGCCGAGTGCGTGGCCGAAGCCCGCGACTGGGACCTGCAGCAGGTCGGCACCTATTGCCGCGAGGGCATCATCGGCGCGCGCCCCAAGGAAGAAATCGGCGTGCAGACCATCCGCGGCGGCGACGTGGTTGGCGTGCATACCATGTACTTCATGGGTCCGGGTGAGCGCATTGAGGTGACGCATCAGGCGCACTCTCGCGATACCTTCGCCCAAGGCTCCGTCCGTGCGGCCAAATGGCTGTCCGGCAAGGCCGGGGGCAAGCTGTACGCCATGGCGGACGTTGTCGCGTTGTAGGCGCGCAAAGAACTAGAGTGGCTTTTCAAGGCGGCAGGGCATTGCGACCCTGCCGCCTTTTTGTATGCACGTTTTTCCGCGTGTGATGGGCGTTTTGCACACTGGGGAGAAAAGGCTTGTACTATTCTTCACAAAAGGCGCGCTTTGGGGTACGTTTTCCCAGTGTGTTGGGAGTGTTTCTTTTTTCTGAACCTTTGAACCCAATTCAGGGTGAGCAAAGAAGGAGGACATGGCACCAATTGATATGAACGCCCTTGCGACCATTGCATTCGATATAACGTGGGAGAGCGCCGAAGCCCGGCACCGGGAGCGTTTTCTCGGCCGCAAGGTGAACCTGTGGCGGGATATATTTCCCCCCGGCCTCAAGGAGGCGTTGATGGGGAAGGACATCGGCGAAAGCGCCCACATCCATTATGCCCCCGGTGAGGCCGTGGCGGACAGGACGGACAACTTGGTCTTTGGCCTGCGCCCGGACGATTTTTGCCCGCGCATGTTTGGTGGCCGCAGGGTGCAGGCGCGCTTTGGGCGTTTTTATCCCAGCGGATTGCTCCGCAACGTTCCCGGAGTGTTTCCGCAAACCGTCTCGCCGTTTCGCATTACCGCGCTGACGGAGGGGCGTCTTGTGGCGGACCGCAATGCTCCCTTTGCGGGGCGCGAGTTTACGCTGTCCGCAACCGTGCTGAACGCCGCGGAAAAGGCGAGCGACACCGGCGGCCGTCTGACGGATTGGATTGAGGAGATATGCCTTTCCGGTCCGGGGATGCAGGTGCGGTGCGAGGGCGGCCCAACGGATTTTGCCGCCAGTGCATGCGGCGACTTCGACCGGGTGGACGCCGCGCCGGATGAGGAGTTTTACGAAACCACGCGCCTTGTGGGGCATGTGGATGCGCAGGCCTCGCTGTTTTTGCAGGAGGAGTATTCCCACCACCTGCGCCCGGGGATGCGTGTGTTGGACCTGATGAGCAGTGTGCAGTCGCACGTGCCGTCGTCCCTGGGGCTGGACATGGTCGGCCTTGGCCTCAACAGCGAGGAAATGCGCGCGAATCCGGCTTTGGGCGACCATGTGGTGCACGATGTAAACCGCACGCCGTCGCTCCCCTTTGCAAGTGGCGAGTTTGACGCGGTGCTGCTGAGTCTGTCCTTTGAGTATGTCACCGAACCGGACAAAGTGGTGCGGGAGATAGCCCGTGTGCTGCGTCCGGGGGGCGTGGCGCTTCTTGGATGCTCCAACAGGTGGTTCCCCACCAAGGTTGTGGCCATCTGGCGCGAATTGCACGAGTTTGAACGCGTTGGCTACATTTTGCATTATCTGCAAAAGACGGGCGTGTTTGTCGATATGCAGACCGTCAGTGTGCGGAATTGGTGGCGGCCCGAGGATGACCCGCACATCCGCGAAACATGGACCAGCGACCCCGTGTATGTGGTGAGCGCCGTCCGCATGTAGTGAGCGACGATCGCATGTGGCGCCTGCGTACGCGCTCCGCGATGGGGGCGTTTCGGCAGGGCTGAGCGATTGGCCGTGGCAACCAAATGGGTAAGGCGATGCTTCCGAATGGAGGCGTCGCCTTTATTTGTGGAGAGCGGAAAGAGGACACCTCTGGAGGGAGGCTCTAGACGAAAAGGTTGGCGAGGGT
>NZ_JBUDSW010000242.1:0-5453 GCF_054921475.1 Desulfobaculum sp.
TCCTGCGCGGCAGGAGCGTCCGGCCACAGCGGCGCAATGGCATGCGAGGGAGCCGGGGCGGACTGCGCCATGGTCCAAATGCGGTCCATGTCGGTGTTCTCGCGCATGATGCGGGCGAGGTTGCTGAGGATGTCCTCCTGCCCGGCGTACTCGCGGTTGGAGACAAGACCCATGTGGCGCTCCGGAATGGGGTCCGGCGAAATTTTGGGCAGCGCGCCAAGGACGGGCACGTCCGTGTAGTGCTCTATGGCGGAGCGGAGAATAGCGCGGTGGCGCGGCCCTGCTGTGCGGTTGAGGATAACGCCGCCAAGGCGGACACCGGGCTCAAACCCGGAGATGCCAGCAACCACAGCCGCGGCGGTGCGGGTCATCTTCGTGCAGTCGAGGGAGAGGAGAACAGGCGTTTCCAGTGCGCGCGCCACGGAGGCCGTGGAGCATGAGCCTTCGGTGTCCATACCGTCAAACAGCCCGCGGTTTCCCTCAAGGATGGCGACATCGGCCCCGGCGGCGCGGTCCCAAAAGAGCGAGCGCATAGTGTCCTCGCTCATGAAGAACGGGTCGATGTTGGCGCAGATGCCGCGTGCGGCAAGGCCCAGCCACACGGCGTCGATATAGTCCGGGCCTTTTTTGAACGGGGCCACGGTGCGCCCGGCTTCTGCCCACGCACGGGCGAGGCCGAGGGAATTTATGGTCTTGCCGGCGCCGCCGGACAACCCGGAGACGACAAGACGCGCAAGGGAGGGCGTGGTCACGGGAGAACTCCTAAAACAAAGCCGATCCTTCGGAGCCGCGCAAAAGAGCGGCCCGGAGAATCGGCTTGAAAATCGGTCACTGCACCTCTGGGAGGCACAAGCACCATGGTCTGCATAGGCTTGCAGAGCAGGAGGCCGAAAGGCTTAGCCTTCTTCGTGCTCGGCTTCTTCCTGCTTGCCGGCGCCTTTCAGGCCGTACATGGTGGTGGAACCAGAAGACCAGTACACGAGGGTCTCGTCCTTGATCAAAGCGGTGAGGATTTTCTTGACCTCACGGGCCTTGGCATCAGGGAAGACCTTCAGAAAGTCATTGAAGTAGAACTTGGTCTTCTTCTTGGATTCGCAGAATTCAACAATCTGCTGTTTGGCTTCAGCTACGTCGAGAGCCATAAAGCACCTCTCCTAGGTAATTGGGGCGTGGACCGAAGTCCACGCCCCTGTTGTCAAGCGTGTTTTACCACTTGAAGTTCGAGGTCTGGCGCCAGGTGTAGTAGGCGTGATCGCGGAAGTCGTCGATCAGGTGTTCGGAGAACTCCAGGCCACAAGCTTCAAAGAAGCGTTCCCAACCGATGCGCTCGGCCCAGTCGCCCAGACGCTCGTACTTACGAGCACCGTTGCGGTAGGCTTCCACCATCTGACGCATCACCTTGGCCAGGGAAGGCCAGCGGGGAGGCTCATTGGGGATGAATGCAACAACAACCTTGGAGAACTTGGGGTTGCTGATACGGTTGGAGATCTTACCACCAGCCATGATGACCAGGCCGTCGCCTTCCTTATCGGAAAGCGGCAGGGAGGGACACATGGTGTAGCAGTTACCGCAGAACATGCAGCGTTCCTGCTTGATGGCAACGGTCTTCACGGTGCGGCCGTCTTCAAGCTCGTGCTTGGAGGGACGGATAGCGCCGGTGGGGCAAGCGGCAACGGCCAGCGGGATCTCGCACAGGTTGTCGAGGTACTCGTGGTCGATGATCGGGGGCTTGCGGTGGTAGCCGAGGATGGCGATGTCAGAGCAGTGCACCGCGCCGCACATGTTCAGGCAGCAAGCCATAGCAATGCGCAGGGGAGCGGGCATGTTGTGAGCACCGAACTCCTCGAAGAGTTCGTCCATGACGACCTTAACGGTACCGGAAGCGTCCGTTGCGGGGGTGTGGCAGTGCACCCAACCCTGCGTGTGGACGATGTTGGTGATACCGGCGCCGGTGCCGCCAACGGGGAACTTGTAAGAGCCACCGTCGAACTTACGGCTGTTCAGGTCTTCCTTGAGCTTCTTAGCGGTCTCAAGGTCTTCAACCATGAACTCGACGTTACTACGGGTGGTCCAACGGACGTAACCGTCGCAGTACTTGTCAGCGATGTCGCAGATCTCGCGAACGTAGGTCACGGAGCAGAGGCGGGCGCAGCCGACACGCACGGTGTAGACTTCGTCGCCACTCTCGGCCTTGTGCATGAGAAGACCGGGCTCGATGATCTCATGGTACAGCCAGGTGCCTTTGTTCTTGGCGATGACCGGCGGCAGGAACTGTTCGTATTTGCGAGGACCGATATCACTGATACGGTCTTCCATCGGTTTGTCGGGATTGTAACCAGCGGAAATGAATGCCATTGTGTAAACCCCCTATCTCTGGTGTCTCTTGCGGTATTCGTTGATGTCGCGATCCCAACCGCCTTCGACGTCCTCTTCTTTCCAGAAGATGTAGGGGTTGGAACGGGGTTCCTGCACGTGGCGAGGATCGGCCTTGATACCGGCGACTTCCAGCAGCTTGGGGAAGCCCTGGCGCTTGATGGTCTCACCAATGCGCTCACGGTTCTTGCCTTCTTCCATCCACCAATCCCACAGGTTTTCGACAACTTCCTTAACTTCGTCAAAGGGCTCTTCGACCTTGACGAAGGGAACCAGGAGGGAGCCCATCTGTGCGCCATCGAGAATCGGAGCCTTAGCGCCGATGAAGATGGATGCGCCGCGCTCGTCACCGATGTGCAGTGCGCGGGGCATGGTGTTGATGCAGTGCATGCAGCGGTAGCATTCCTTGTTGTCGATAGACAGCTTGGAACCGTCCCAGCTCATGCAGCCGGTAGGACAGAGGTCAACGACTTCCTTCTGGATGTCGAACTTGCCCCAGTCGCGACCGGAGTGAGCGCCTGCGTTAGGCATGATCTCACCAGCAACGTAGCCCTTAACGGCTTCCTGGTCGATCTTGATGTCGTCTTTCCAAGTACCGATGACGGAGAAGTCGGAGCGAGCGATGGACGCAACGCAGCCGTTCGGGCAGCCGTCAAACTTGAACTTGAACTTGTAGGGGAACGCCGGGCGGTGCAGCTCGTCCTGGTATTCCAGGGTCATGTTGTAGCTGAGCTCCTGCGTGTCGTAACACGCAAACTCACAGCGGGACTGACCGAGACAAGCAGCCGGGGTACGCAGGTTGGAGCCGGAGCCACCAAGGTCGGTGTTCAGCTCGTGCGTCAGGGTGTAGAAGATCTCCTCAAGCTGAGGAGTCGTGGTACCCAAGAACACGATGTCACCGGTGGAGCCGTGCATGTTGGTCAGACCGGAACCGCGGAAGTCCCACAGATCCATGAGCTGGCGCAGGTAGTCGGTCTTGTAGTACTTTGCAGCGGGCTGGTTCACACGAACGGTGTGGAAGTGAGCAACGCCGGGGAACTTCTCAGGCTGGTCAGCATAACGGCCGATGACACCACCGCCGTAGCCGAACACGCCGACGATGCCGCCGTGCTTCCAGTGAGTTTCGCCATCCTCGTAGGACATTTCGAGAATACCAAGCAGGTCGTCGCATGCGTCGACCGGAATCTGGTACTCAACGTTGTCGGGGTTGGCGTGGCGGCGCTCGGCCTCCTGTTTGATGTCGGACACAAAGCTAGGCCAGGGCCCAGATTCTAATTGGTCCAACAATGGGGTTGCATGTTTTGCCATTCTTTTACCTCCATTGTCTTTGAATGTGGTTCAGCCTCATCAACACGAGCCGCCCGCGAACCAAAAAAGCGCATCACAGCACCTTTTCCCTGCCGTTCGCGCTTCGCCGAAACATGGCGGCGGCATTCACACGTCGTGAACGTATTCACATTCTCATAAATAATCCTAAGCGACGCTAGGAAGATTCCCAACCTTTGTCAACCCAAAATGCCCGTACAGATTGGACAATCAACACGAATTTTCTACGGTCTTTTGCACCCGCAACATAGGGTGTTGCGGACTTATTCCGGCGATGCACCCAACGCATTTCGTCCCAAACCTCTTGTACAACGAATCCTGTACAACGCAATTCTTTTTCTTGTCGCGTCCATTGCGGACCCAAAACCGTTTCGTGACAGACGCGTCACAGCACACCGAAATTCCACCGCACTTCGAAAGTTTTTCGCGCCGTGCGACTTGAATGTGCAATCCTGCTCTTACGCCGCCCACAAACCCCACCAGCCCACTCGACATCGTAGTGCCGCAGTCTGACGAAGTCGCCACCACCGCAATTATTCCTCAAGCTCATTATTGCACCCCAGAACATTGTCATCAAAAAAGCGGGGATGGAGTTTCCTCCATCCCCGCCCGATTGGCAGTGTGGTGCTGGTTACGAATAGAGCTCGGTTTCCAGCCAGTTGCGAATTTCGCCATTGAGGGGGTAGACGCCCTTGTTGCCGCCCACCTCGTCCTGGAAGCGCCGCCCCATGCCATCGGGGACGACCAAACAGGCGAGGTCTTCTGCGCCTTCGGAGTTGCGCCGGACCAGACAGACCTTGGGCTTGTCCTCCCAGTTGTACACCACGAAATAGTTGGAATAATCGTTCTTGGAACGCACACGGTTTTCGTAGCTGCCACCGTAGCCGGTGTTGCCCCACTCAAGGTACAGCGCAACGGCGTCCGCGGGCTCCATTTCCCAATCTATTTCCAAGTCACGAAATCTCTTCAGCATTCCCATGGTGTCCTCCTTTTGGCCATCATCCTGTGGTGCGCCCCTGCGGCGGACCAGGCGAGGACGGCCTCTCTCGCCTTGTGGTGTCAGGCGGCCTTGCGGCCGCCCCAGACGGATATCTCCAGTCGTGTGAATACTTTCGCCTCCCTATGAGGCACCCCGAAAGGGGATGACGGCTTTCGCGTTTTCGTCATGTTTTTAATAGTAATCGTTACCAATAAGAAGTCAACCATTTTTGCCTGCTCCCAACACGAAAAAAACCGCCCTCCGCTTGTTCCTGATTTCCCAAGAGCGCTGTGCGCCGTTCGGCCACGAAATCACAAACCACCCTTTTCCGGGTCCACTGAGGTGCCCGGAGACACAGACGAGTCCCCTTCCATTAACGTCCACACACCAAAGGGACCGAACACCAGCCCCTGCACGCTACAACAAGCCGGAGGATGCAGCGCTCCAACGCCCTACAATGGCCCTACGCGTTCCCTTCTGCGGTGCGCATTATGCACGGCCTGCACCCCACCACCCGCGCACCATTCGCCATTCAGACCCGGCCCCTGCTTCCCCTTCCTTTCGCGGGCCTTGCCCGTCACACGCCCCGCTCATGCACGCCTTTTCGCGTTAGTGATGCCATGCCCCTTACGCAGGACGCCGCCTCTGCGCGCCCTACGCCCCGTCCCCATCGCCTCCCCGGCGAAGCGCTACCGGCAGAACAGCACGCAAGCCCTGCCGCACACGCAAAAGCGCCCCCGCAGCAGATGCTGCGGGGGCGCTGGAATGCGTCATA
>NZ_JBUDSW010000243.1:0-5335 GCF_054921475.1 Desulfobaculum sp.
AAGGATTTCATCCTTAACAATCCTGTGATGGGGGACGGGTGTGTCGTGAACGGTTCGCCGCCACAGGCGCCCGGCGTCAGCCGGGGGGTGGCCTGTGGCGGGCGGGGCGCGTTAGCGGATGCTCTGGATGAGCGATTCCAGCCGTTTGGCCTGCGTTTCGAGGGAGGCGATGGTTTCCAGCGCGTTGCCGGATTCCGTGGCCGTGGTGCGCGATATGGAACTGATGTCCTCAACCGCGCGGCGTATTTCCTCGCTGGCGGCGGACTGTTCGTCCCCCGCTGCGGCGATGGTGTGGATTTGGTCCGCCGTTCCGGCCACCAGCTCCACAATTTCCTGCAGGGCGCGGCCGGATTCTTCGGCTAGGGCTGTGGAGCGGGTGACGGCGTCCTCGGCCTTTGCCGTGGCTTCGCGGCTGGAGGCTGCGCTGGATTGGATGCTGGAAATGGACTGCGCCACATCGCGGGTGGCGAGCATGGTCTTTTCCGCCAGCTTGCGGACTTCGTCAGCGACCACGGCAAAGCCGCGTCCCGCTTCGCCCGCGCGGGCGGCTTCAATGGCCGCGTTGAGGGCGAGGAGGTTGGTCTGGTCCGCAATGTCCTCGATAACGGTCATAATTTTTCCGATGCCCTCGGCGCTGACCGACAGTTCGTCCATGGCCGCGCCAATGGCCTTGGTGCGTTCGTGCACCTCGCCAATGGCGGTGACGGCCTCCTCCACAATGGCGTTGCCGCCTTCGGCCTTTTCCCGCGCAATGGTGGCGCTGTGCGCCGCGTCCGAGGCATTCTGCGCGACATCCAGCGTGGTGGCGGACATCTGCTGGACGCTGGCCGCTGTGGATTCGGTGCGCCTGCTTTGGGTCATCGCGCCCTGCTCCATGCTTTGGCTGCGTCCGTGCAATTCCGTTGCGGCTTCGGACACCTGCGAGGCAATGCCCGCAGCCTGCTGGGCCACGCGTTCCAGACTTTGCGTGTGTTCCTGAATGCGCTGTTCCTGCTCGCGGATGTGCGTCAGGTCGTAGTACATGGCAAAGGCTCCGAGGATGTCGCCATCAAGGTCATATATCGGCGTTGCGCTGATGCTCACCTGTTTGGCTCCGCTGTGCGTGGCAAGGGCCTGCTCCTCGGCAAGGGGCACGCGCTGGGCCAGGGCGCGAAGAGGAAGCGCCGCGTCAGCGTCTCCGCCGGGCAGCACCTGCTCCAGCGGCTGGCCGGTCAGGGCCTCTGGCTCCTGCGTGCTGCCAAGCAGTGTCAGCGCGTGGGTGTTGATGAAGGCAAGACGTCCCTGCGGGTCCAGAACAAGGCAGGGCTGGGCAATGCCGCTGAGCACGCCCTGTGCAAAACCAAGGCGTTCCTTTACCGTATTGAACATCTGGCGCACTCCGCTGGCCAGTTGGAGCATCTCGGCCTTGAACGTGCCCTCCAGCGTGCAGGAGAAGTCCCCTGCCGCAGTCTGGCGCAGGAAGGCCGTCACGGCGTCGAGGGGGCGGGTAATTTCCCGGCGGACAAAGAGAATGGTCAGCGCAAGGATGATGCATCCTGTCACCGCGCCAAGCAGCAGCGCGGCGCGCCACAGGCGGCGGACCGGAGCAAAGGCCTCTGCGGTGTCAACCTCGGCCAAAAGCGCCCAGCTGAGGCCATGCACCTGCACCGGCGCATAGGCGGACAGTGTTTCCACACCGCCATAGTCCGTTATAATGCGGGTGTCGGCCTCTCCGGCGAGGGCGGCGGTGGCGGCCTTGGTGGTGATGCGCGCTTCATCCGGCGCGGCGTACACCGTCCCCAGGTCCATGGGCGTCGTCGCGTTTTGCAGCGAGTCCGACCGCAGCAGGCCATCCGGGCCAACGATGTAGGTTTCTCCGGTGTCGCCCATGCCCGCGCGCCCGTTCATGATGGAACTTAGGCGGTCCACAGGCAGACGCAGGGCGGCCACGCCCTCCACCGCACCGGTATGGTCCAGCACGGGCGAGGCCACAAACATGGCCGGAGCGCCATCCAGCGCCGGGTAGGCGGCCATATCCGCAAAGGTGGTCTGGCCCTCAAGGGCGCGCTTCCACGCCGCGGCGAGGTTGGAGTCCTGCAGCAGCGCCCCCTTGGCGAGGTCTTCACCAAGGTCGCGCCCGCCCTGCACGGTGTAGAGGATGCGGCCATCGTCGCCGATGAGGTAGGCGTCAGCGTAGCCCAGCTTCTTCACGAAGGGCGTAAACGCGCGCGACACATAGGCGGCCAGCTCCGTGTACTCCGCGGCGGTGATGTCCATGCGTTCACCGGCTTTGGCCTCGCCCCATGCGTAGTCGCGCAGCATGCCAAGGGCGTTGTACACATCCTTGGACGTGGCATAGATGCGCGCCTCGTCATGCCATGTGCCAAGCAGTTCGGTGACGGTTCGCTTGCGTGCGTCGCGCACCGAGGTCAATTGATTGAAGGCGGCGTCGGACAGGCTGTCCGTTGCCAGCTTGACGCTGTAAAAGCCCATGAGCGCCGTCGGCAGCAGGCCGACCAGCAGGCAAAACAGCACCAGCTTGGATTTTACACTCATATTCTCCCCCCAAGGTCATTGGAATGCCAGACTGGCAGCAGGAGCTATGGCGTAATACTGTGTGTAACGTATGGCTTTTCTGTGACGTTTCGGTAACATGGGAGGTGACGCGGCGCGACAAACAGCCAAACAGACCCGTAACGTCCGCTCTTCGCCTTGCCCTGCTCCATATTTTGCTGGGTTGTGGATGATGACAAATTGGCGACGAGTGGGTAGTCCTGTGCCAGAGGCGGCTTGACGCCGCGAATATGCAGTATAAGAAGGAGCCCCATGGCTAAACCGAAACCGCTTTCCAGCACCAGACTCCGGGCCGTCATGCCCCCGGAAAAGATCGCCTACGCCGACAGCCGAGAGATTCCGCAGTCCGCAGCCATCAAGCCGCCCCAGCCCCGTGCGCTCATGGGCCTTGAGATGGGCCTCGCCATCAGCGACCCCGGCTACAACGTCTATGTGGCCGGTGACCCGAACCTTGGCCGGACCTACATGGTCCGCCAGTTTCTGGAGCCGCGCGCGGCAAAGAAGGACCGCCCGACGGACCTCGTCTACGTCTACAATTTTCAGGATCCTGACCGGCCGCGCATCATGCGCCTGCCCGCAGGCGGCGGCAAGACGTTCAAAAAAGCCCTCGACGCCGCCATCACGGACATCCGCCGCGAAATCCCCGAGCGCTTGGAGCAGGACTCCTTCGCCCGCAAGAGCGAGACGCTGCTGCGCTCCTTTCAGGACCGGCGCGAAGAGATGGTCCGTGAAATGGAAAAACGGGCATCCGCCAAGGGTTTTGAGTTGGAGGTGGACGAGCAGGGCGGCATGAGCCTCTATCCCCTCGTGGAAGGCAAAGTCGTGTCCGAAATCGACTTCGACAAGCTCGACGTGGGCCTGCGCACCAAGCTCAAGAAGAGCGGCGACACCCTGCTGGCGGAGATGACCAAGAGCCTGCGCCAGCTTACCCGCGAAGAACGCGACTACCGCGAGGACCGGCGCAAGCTGGAACGCAGCGTCGTGGACGCCGTTCTGGACGTGCACCTGAAGCCCCTCGCCGACGGCTACGAAGACAGCGACGACGTCTCCGGCTACCTCAAGGCCCTGCGCGCCGATATTCTCGACAACATGGACCAGTTCCTGCCCGCGGACAGCGCGCCTGTCTCCGGCATGCAGGCGCTCTTTGACGGTGGCTCGCAGGTGGACTTTTTTGTGCGCTACACCGTCAACCGCTTCGTGGACAACTGCGACTGTTCCGGTGCGCCCATTATTTTCGAGAACCATCCCACCGTAGCCAATCTGCTTGGCAGCATTGAGCGGGAATCCGAAATGGGCGCGCTGTACACAGACTTTACCCTCATCAAGGCCGGCGCTCTGCACCGCGCCAACGGGGGCTTTCTTGTCCTGCGCATGGAAGACCTGCTGCAGGAGCCGCAGGCGTGGGACGGTTTGCTCCGCGCCCTGCGCGCAGGCGTCAGCAAGATAGAGGACGCGCAGGAACGCGAAGCCATGCGCACCAAGGGCATTGAGCCAAAGCCCGTGCCCCTGTCCGTGAAGGTTATCCTCATCGGTACCGACGACATTTACGAGACCCTCTATGCCGTGGACGACCGCTTCCCCAAGCTCTTCAAGCTCAAGGCGCACATGCAGGACACCGTTCCCCGCAGCGCCAGCTCCATCAAGGGCTATCTGGGCGTCATGGCGCGCATCATCCGCGACGCCGACCTTGCGCCCTTTGACCGCACCGCCCTTGCCGCCCTTGTGGATCATGCCTCGCGCATGGCTGAGGACCAGAAGAAGCTGTCCCTGCAACTCCCCCTCGTGCGTGAGCTGATGATTGAGGCCTCGGCCCTTGCCCGTATGGAGAAGCGCGAGGTTGTCACCAGCGACATCTTCGAGCGCGCCGCCCGCAACCGCGACTTCCGCGCCAACTACTACGAGGAAGAATTCCTCGGCGAGTACGACCGTCAGCTCATCAAGGTCGCCACCACCGGCGACGCCGTGGGCCGCGCCAACGGGCTCGCCGTGACCGCCTACGGCGGCTACGAATTCGGTCTGCCGCATCAGATTTCCTGCACCGTTGGTGTGGGGCACGGCGGCATTCTCGACCTGGAGCGCGAAGCCGAACTCGGCGGCCCCATCCACACCAAGGGCATGATGATTCTCAAGAGCTACCTCACCGGGCTGTTTGCGCAGGACAAGCCCCTCGTCCTCACCGGCAGCCTCTGCTTTGAGCAGTCCTACGTCGAGGTCGAAGGCGACTCCGCGTCCGGCGCCGAGCTGGCCTCGCTCCTCTCCGCGCTCTCCGGCGCGCCCATCAACCACTCCTACGCCTTCACCGGCGCTGTCAGCCAGTCCGGAGCCATCATGGCCGTCGGCGGCGTGACCCGCAAAATCGAAGGCTTCTTTCAGGTCTGCAAGCGTCGCGGCCTGACCGGCAAGCAAGGCGTCATCGTCCCCAAGGACAACGTTGTGCATCTCATGCTCGGCACCGAAGTCGTCGAAGCCGTCAAGGCTGGCATGTTCCACATCTACCCCGTGGAGACCATTGAGCAGGCCATGGAGATTCTCACAGGCCTGCCCGCAGGCAAGCGCCGCCCCTCCGGCAAGTTCCCCACCGGCACCCTCTATCGCCGCGTGGACGACCGCCTCGCCGAACTCGCCGAGCTTGCCGCCAAGAACCAGTGCGACGAATAGCCGCACCGTAAGGCGTCTCGCCATTGTGATGTCGTAACGCGCCGCTCCCAGAAATGGGGGCGGCGCTTTTTTGTGCTCCGCAGGCCAAAGGGCCGTGGGCCCTTTGGAATCCCATGTGCGCACA
>NZ_JBUDSW010000244.1:0-5322 GCF_054921475.1 Desulfobaculum sp.
GTGCCGTCCGCGTCCGTGTCCTTGAGGTGCCGCTTGGGGTCAAAAACGCGTGTTGCGCGCGCGGCGTGGTGGCCTGCGGCGTGGCCGCGTTCGGCGCTCCACGCGTAGTCCTGCCCGGCCAGCACAAAGTCCTTCACCCCGCACCACGACAAAAAGCGCAGCAGGGCGACGTTGACGTTGCCGCCCGCGTCAAAGACGGGTTCGGTCTTGTTGAGCACAAACGTCGCCAGCCCGCCCACGGTCCACAGGGGCAGCGTGGGGCCGGGGTAGCGCTCCACCACATCTGGGCGCACCTTGGTGGAGTAGATGAGCGGAATGTCCGCCGCCCAGTCCATATCCAGCTTGTTGAAGATTTTGAGCATGCCGCCGCTGTAGTCGATGGCCATGCACAGGTGCGGCGTGATGCCCGCGGCCTGCAGGGCGGGCAGTGTCTGCATGGAGGTGACGATGAGGGCGTCCGTCTCCATGGCCGCAAGGCGCGGCCCAACCTCATTAAGCGATGGCCCCGCGCCAACCATCAGCGCGGTTACGCCGTTCCCTTTGCCCTCAAGGGAGCGCAGGGTGCCGTCGTGGAACGAGCGGGCGAAGTTGTGCAGTTCGTTGCCGACCATGTCCTCCTGCCGTCGCCGCAGGGTGTTGAGTTCCACGGTGATGCCTTCCAGCATGCGCTTGATGATGCCGGTCCAGCGGGCGTATTCCGGCCCAAGCTGTCTGCTTGGGAAGTCGGAGTGCATTTTCACCGCGCCATGGGTGAATTGCAGGCTGAGTTGCCCAAGGTGATGGGAGATAAGCTTTTCGTCCGGCGGCAGGAAGGTCACTTGTCCGGAGGCAATCACCTGCGAATAGTCCGTCAGCGCAAGGCACGCGCCCAGCACCTCGCGCCGTGGTTCCATCACCAGCACGGGATGCGTTGTGGGGGCGGACTGCAGAATCGTGAGCAGGCCGTAGCCGATATTGGTGCCGACGAGGATGGAGGCGTTTTTGTGCGGCGTGTCGCCAAGGTCCAGCGCGCCGTAGCAGGCGGAGGGCGACAGGGCGTCGAACAGCGTGCCCCCGTCGCCGTTTGGCAGGTCCACAACCCCATGGCGGTTTGGCCCCACCTTGCCCGCAAGGGCGAGGTAGGCGTCGCCGTCTTCCAAAAGCCACGGCAATACAGGCGAATTCGCCTGCTTCAGCGCGGCGATATTGGTGTCGAGATACCGGTAGAGTTCCATGCACCCTCCTCGTCCGGTGTGTTTGTGTGTTTGGTGGCGCAATATACCGGCAGAACCATTGCAAGGACTCTGCCACCACCAGCAGCAGGGGCGGCGGCGGAGCGGCGGACAGATTAAGGGCGGACCGCAAAAAGCACCGGATGGCTGGGGCTTTTGACGAGGATGGGCGAAGGGCAGGGGCGCAGAGGCACTGGGCGCGGAGAAGCGTGGCGGCGCGGGCGCGTCAAACTCTTGGCGTATGCCTTGCGTCAAAAAAGCCCCTGCCCGCGGAGTGCAGGCAGGGGCGTGGAATCGTAAGGCTGAGAAAGGGGCTAGCGCTTGCGCGATTTGCCCACGGCGAACTTTTTGGGGTCCAGCCGGTATTTTTTCACTTTGTAGTTGATGATGCGGTAGCTGGCCTTCAGGTCGCGGGCGGCCTGAAGCATGTTGCCGCGCGCCTTTTTGAGGGCGTCCACCAAAAGTTCCTGCTCGAAGCGCGAAACCGCCTCGCCAAAGGACAGGCTGGTGTCCGTGGCCGAGGACTCGGCCGTCTGCAGGCTGGGCGGCAGGTGGTAGGTGCGGATGACCTCTTCATCGCAGATGAGGACTGCGCGCTCCATGCAGTTGGCCAGTTCGCGCACGTTTCCGGGCCAGTGGTACTGCTGCAGCAGGTCGATGGCCGGGGTGGAAATGCGTTTGACGTCCTTGCTGTACTCCTCGGAGTAGTGCTGCATGAAGTGCTCGGACAGGGGCAGGATGTCCATGCGGCGCTCGCGCAGGGGCGGAATGAAGATGGGGAAGACGTTGATGCGGTAGAACAGGTCTTCGCGCAGGGTGCCTTCCTCCAGCATCTTTTCCAGCGGACGGTTGGTGGCGGTGATGAGCCGCGCATCCACACGGATGGTCTGCTCACTGCCTATGCGCTGGATTTCGCGCTCCTGAATGGCGCGCAGCACTTTGGCCTGCGCCTCAAGCGACAGCTCGCCAATCTCGTCAAGGAACAGGGTGCCGCCGTCGGCAAGCTCGAACAGGCCCTTCTTGTTGCTCACCGCGCCGGTGAACGCGCCCTTCATGTGGCCGAACAGTTCGGACTCCACAAGTTCGGCGGGCAGGGCCGCGCAGTTGAGCTTGATAAGGGGCTTGGTCTTGCGCGGGCTGACGCCGTGGATGGCTTCGGCCAGCAGTTCCTTGCCGGTGCCGGATTCGCCGCGCAGCAGCACTGTGGCGCGGCTGGGGCCAACCTGCGAAACCTGCTGGAGCACCATACGCATGGGCTTGGATGCCGCCACGATGTTGGGGTGGCCGATGGCATCGTCGCCGCCTTGCTGCGCCGGGGGCATGCCCTGCGACATCAGGTGGCGCTGCATGGCCATTTCTTCCTGAATGTTGGCGACTTCCTTGGCAACAAGGGAGGCGACCACCTGCAGGAACTTGGTGTCGGTTTGCAGGTCTTCGGGATCCCCGGCGGGGACGTCCACAGACAGGGTGCCCAGAATCTCGGTGTGCTCGTCCGCATCCAGATGCCGCACGGGAACGCTGATGAAGCCAAGGTGCTCCATCTCTTCCTTGGTGCGGCCAAAGGCGAGGTTCAGAAAGGACGGATGGTCCTTCTGAATGGGAACGATGACCGGCTCGCCGGTGTTCATGACCTGTCCTGTCACGCCCTGTCCGGGCTGGTAGGACACCTCGGAATACCTCTGGGAACCGACGGTGATGCTCAGCTTAAGAGAGTTCGTCTCCGGGTCGAAGATGGTAAGAAGGGCGCGCTTGTAGCCGTGGTTCTCGCACAGGGTGCGCAGCAGCGCCTTGAGTCCGGACTGGACTACACCCTGTGGACCAAGACCCTCCACGATATTGATCAGCGTGTCGAAATACGCGGCCTGCCGCTCCGGCGTGATAGCTTGACGTGTCATCGTTTCGTTGTGTTGTGCGGGGAGCTAGTGCGGCTCCCCGCATTTAATGGTTATGAGACGGCCTGAACCCCAAGGTCGATGGCTTTAAGGTTCATGTCGACGATTTTTGCTTTCAGCCGTGCTTTCACGGCGTTTGCCAGGTCTTCGGGCGTCAGGGGCAGTGCGCCGCTGGCGCAAGCCGCGCCAAGCAGGGCAAGGTTGCCGCACTGGAGTGCGCCCGCTTCCAGCCCAAGGGTGCGGCAGGGCAGAAAATGCGCCTGCGCCGCACAGCTTGTGGCCCGCTCCCGGATGGAACCGAGGTCGGGGTAGCTTTCGCGGCCCATGGTCACGCCAATGGGCATGATGGGCTCTTCATTGGAGATGATGGTGCCACCCTCGGGGACGAGGTAGGGCAGGGCGCGCAGGGTCTCCAGCGGCTCAAAGCCGAGGAGGACGTGCGCCTCGCCGTGGCTGATGCGCGGGCTGCGGTAGCCGCCCAGCAGCAGGGTGGATTCCACCACGCCGCCGCGCTGCGCCATGCCGTGCACTTCGCCCGCCGTAACGGGGATGTTCTTGTCCATGGCGGCCTGTGCCAAAATGATGGTCGCGGTGAGGGTGCCCTGACCGCCGACTCCGGTGAGGAAGACTCGTGTCTTGGTCATGGCTAGCTCCTTTTCCGTGCCTTGATGTCGGAACAGACCTGCAGGCAGAACATGCATCCCGCACACTGCTGTTCGTCAATGGAAACCCCGCTCTCATCCTGACGGAAGGCGGGACAGGCAAGGTCGGTCAGGCACTTGGCCACGGCCTCGGTCTGCTTGGTCACATAGGCCGCGTTGGGACGCGACTTGCGCAGGGTGCGCTTGGCAAACAGCACGCAAGGCTCTTCGGCGATGAGGACGCGCACGCCCTTCATGCCTTTCAGTTCCTCAATGGTGCTGCTGGTCTTTTTGAAATTGTAGGGAGACACGCGGCGGATGTGCTGGACGCCGCATCCGCGCACGATGGCCTCGATGTCCACCTGCGAGGGGTTTTCGCCGTGTACGGTAACCTCCACGCCGGGGTTGGGCTGGTGCCCGGTCATGGCGGTGGTGCGGTTGTCCAGGATGACGATGAGCACGTCGCGCTGGTTGTACACCGCGTTCACCAGCCCGGTAATGCCGGAGTGGAAGAACGTGGAGTCGCCGATAAAGGCCACAACCGGCTTGTCCTGCGCCGCGGCAAAGCCGCTGCCCGCGCTGACGGACGAGCCCATACAGAGCAGGAAGTCCGCGGCGGAAAGGGGTGGCAAAATGCCAAGGGTGTAGCAGCCGATGTCCGAGGAGTACACCGCGTCATCGCCAAAGGCCTGACGCACGGTGTAGTACAGCGCGCGGTGCGAGCAGCCCGCGCACAGGTTCGGCGGGCGCATGGGCAGCTGTTCGGGCGCGGGGGACTCGGTGTTGGTGTCCGTGTCGCCAAGGAAGGCCGCAACGGCGGAGCGCACGATACGCGTGCAGTATTCGCCCTGACGGGACAGGTGCGTACCCTTGCCGGAAATCTCCACGCTGATGCCGTGTTTCTGGGCGAGGGTGCGCAGGGCGTCTTCCACCAGCGGCTCGCCTTCCTCCACCACGAGGACGCGGTCCACGGAGCGCAGGAAGTCGGTAAGCATGGTTTCGGGCAGGGGATAGGTGAGGCCAAGGCGCAGCACCTTGCACGCGCCGTCGAACTGGTCTTCGGCCAGTACGTCGTCCACGTAGGCGCGCGCCATGCCGGAGGCCACAACGCCAACGGAGGCATCGCCGGAAACGCTGTTCCATGGCGAGGCTTCCACGTCCTTGCGGATGGCGTCCAGATTCTCCAGCAAAACGCCGTGACGCACACGCGACACGGCGGGAACGGGAACGAAGCGTCCCGGATTCTTTGTGAACTCGGGGCCGTGGATGGCGCCCGGACGCGGGCCAAAGTCCACAGGGCCGCGAACATGCGCCACACGGGTGGTGGTGCGCAGCATCACGGGCTGTTCGTGCTTGCGGGACAGCTCGAAGGCGTCGCGCGTCATGTCTTTGGCTTCCTGCGCGGAGCAGGGCTCGAAGACGGGCATCCCGGCAAGGCGGGCGTAGTAGCGGTTGTCCTGCTCGTTCTGGCTGGAGTGACAGCCCGGATCGTCCGCCGACAGCAGAACAAGGCCGCCGGGAGTGCCGATGTAGGCCAGCGTCATCAGCGGGTCCGCCGCGACGTTGACGCCCACGTGC
>NZ_JBUDSW010000245.1:0-5266 GCF_054921475.1 Desulfobaculum sp.
GCGAGAGATTTTAAGTCTCTTGTGTCTACCTGTTCCACCACCCGGGCATGTGCGGCTTTTGTCTATACCGATGGGTGGCGTGGCGTCAATGTTTTCTGGTGATTGGTAACAGCCTCGCGCGGCTGATGGTGTGGATGGCACCGGTTGGACGGGCGAGGATGAGATTGCCGTCGCGGTCTGTGATCATGTCACTGATGGGGCCTGCCTCGGTGGTGATGCGTCGCGTCACTCCATGTGCGCTCACGGCCCAGATGCTTCCGGTTGCTGTGCCTACATACACTGTGCGCTGAAGGTCAACGGCAATGGCGCTTGCTTCGGCGGGCAGGCCGGTGGCGAGGACCGTGCGGGAGGTGTCCTGCCATGCACATTCGAGGCGTCCGGTTTTGGGCTGGAGGGTGTAGATGACGCCTCGGGCGTCCATGGTTATGAGGGCTTCCTCACTAGCGTGTGCCTGGCCGGGCAGGGTTAGGATGGACAGCAGCGCCAGCCCCAGCGCAAGGGCCAACACTGCGGTGCGGCGGGGGATTGATTCGTGAAAAAGCATGTTTGATATGTTTTGCGACATGGTTTCCTCCTTGGTTCATGGTATGGATACCAATATGAGGTTTCCGGCACGAGCGGTCCAATATCGGCTTCGCATGAATCAAGATGTGGAGGATATCAGCGGTGGAGCACCGTCACTTACGTTATTTTTTGGCTGTTGCTGAGGAGCTGCATTTCGGGCGCGCGGCGAAGCGCCTGAATATGTCTCAGCCGCCGCTCAGTCAGCAGATCCGGCAGCTGGAGGAAGAGCTTGGGGTTGCGCTGTTTACGCGGACGAGCAGACAGGTGGAGCTGACGCGGGCTGGGGAGGTGTTTCAGGCGGAAGTGGTGGATATTCTGTCTTCTGTGGAGCGGGCGGTGCAGCGCGTTCGCAGTGTGGGCGCGGGCAAGGAGGGGGAGCTTCGTCTTGGGGCGGTGGTCCGGATGTATTTGACGTCCATCCCGTTGGCGCTGCGTAAATATCACAATGAGTTCCCCAATGTGTCGCTGCATCTCAAGGATTGTTCCACGGCAAAGCAGCTTCGGCTGATGCGCGAAAAGCGTCTTGATATCGGCTGCGTGAGCTATGTGCCCGAGGGCGACACGCTCTTTGAGAGCACGCTGCTCAACAAGGGATGCGTGGGGCAGTCCGTTGTGTTGCCGGAGGGGCACCCCCTTGCGGGGCGTGATGAGGTATCGCTTCAGGACTTAGATGGCGAACCGATGATTATGTTCCCCCGCTGCCAGCACCCGCAGTGGCACGACGCCATCCACGACGCCATGCATGGCGCAGGCGTGGAGATGAACGTTGTGCAGGTTGTGGAGCGGGTCCAGACGGGCCTTGCGCTGGTGGCAAGCGGACTTGGCTATACCATCCATTACCGACCGCTTCCTTTTGGTGAGACGCCGGGAATCGTGGTCCGTCCACTACGGGAGCACTTGCCCAGCCCCTCGTTGTGGCTGGTGTGGCGCAGCGACGAAAGGGACCCGTTGGTCCGGCGTTTTGTGGACATCGTCAAGGAGTGCAGCGCGGCGCACCCGATGTGCTAGCGTGGCACTTTCGTCCTGCCGGGGGCTGTGGTACGTCCCCATGCCATGCAGATGAATCAACGAAGACGAGTAGTCGTTCTTGGCCTCGACGGCATGCCTTTGGAGCTGTTGCGCACGCTGTCACGCCAGGGCGTGACGCCGAACCTTGCGCGCATTGCCCTGTCGGGCCATGTCACCAGCATGCGGGTGGAGCTTCCGGAGCTTTCACCCGTCAACTGGACGTCCTTTGCCACGGGCGCGGGTCCGGAGACGCATGGCGTCTTTGGCTTCACGCGCATTGATCCGGCGACCTATTCCATTGCCATCACCGACGCCACAGCGGTGCGCACGCCCACCATTTTTGATGCCCTTGGCGAGCGCGGGTTGACCTCTCGCGTGGTGAACCTGCCAAACACCTACCCGGCGCGGCCTCTACGCGGGATGATGGTGGCGGGCTTTGTGGCGCCGGAGTTGTCGCGGGCCGTGTTTCCGCCGTTTTTGGCAGGACAGCTGGCGGGCATGGGCTACCGGTTGGAGGCCGACACCGTGCGCGGGAAGGATGACCCGGAAGTGCTCCTTGCCGAGCTCTCGGCCACGTTGGACTCCCGCCTTGCCGCGTTGGATTTGTTCTGGCGCGACCTTGCGTGGGACGCGTTTGTCTTTGTGCTGACGGAGACGGACCGTCTGTTCCATTTTTTGTATCCCGCCTTGGAGGACGAGGGGCACGCGCTTCATACGCCATGCCGCGAGCTGATGCGGCAGTTAGACCGCGGTGCCGGGGCGCTGCTGGAGCGGTTTGACGCGCTCCCGGAGCCAAAACGCCTGCTTGTGATGGCTGACCATGGCTTCACGGCCCTTGAGACGGAAGTGGACATGAATTCATGGCTTATGGCCCATGGGTTTTTGCAGGTGGAGGGCCAACCCCTCTCGGAGCTTGATGGCACCGGCATTGGCGCGGCGTCGCGGGCCTTTGCCCTTGACCCGGGGCGCATTTATCTCCACACGGCGGAGCGCTTTGGCCGTGGGCGGCTGCTTCCTGCGGATGCGCTGCGCGTGCGTGAGGAGCTGCGGACCATGCTGCTGGATATGCGCTACAAGGGCCGCCCGGTGCTGCGCGCCGTGCACCTGCGTGAGGAGCTGTATAACGGCCCCCTCAGCGCCAGTGCGCCGGACCTTGTGTGCGAACCTATGCCCGGCATGAGCCTGACGGCCAAGTTTGACGGGCGCGAGGTGTTTGGGTTCCACGGACGGCGCGGCACGCATACGGCGGATGGCGCTGTGGTGTATGACAGCCTAGGCAGCCCTGCGGCCTCCCCGCGCGAGGTGGGGCAACAGGTGCTGGACTTTTTTGGGGCCAGAACGCAGTATTGACGCCCGTCCTGCCATGCCGCGCAGGACCGCCCCCCGGCGCTGCGCGCGCCGTCCACACAGGCACGGCCACACCGCCGCAACAACGACACCACCGCATTTGGATACTATGATAGATTTCAAGAACGAATTGAATCCGGCCCAGCTTGAGGCCGTGGAGACGCTGACGGGGCCGGTGCTGGTCATCGCCGGCGCAGGCTCCGGCAAGACGCGCACCATCGTCTACCGCATGGCCAACATTGTGCAGAGTGGCTACGCGCCGGAGAGCATTCTGCTGCTCACCTTCACCCGCAAGGCCGCCCAGGAGATGTTAAGCCGCGCAGGGACCCTGCTGGGTGAGCAGGGCCTGTGGGGCGTGACGGGTGGAACCTTCCATTCCTTTGCCTACGGCTGGCTGCGCCGCTACGCCGAGGCGCTGGGCGCGGCCAACGGCCTGACGGTCATGGACCAGTCCGACGCCGAAGGCATCGTGCGCGACCTCAAGAACGACATGCGCCTTGGCAAGGGCGACCGCTCCTTCCCCAAACGCAGCACGCTTCTTGGCCTCATCAGCAAAAGCCGCAACAAGGAACAGCCCCTCTCGGACATCCTGCGCAACGAGGCCTTCCACCTCGCCAAGTACGAGGAGGAGTTCGACCGCCTCGCCAAGGGGTACTCCCATTTTAAGCAAAAGCACGGTCTGTTGGACTACGACGACCTGCTCTTTGGGCTGGAGCGCCTGCTGCGCGAGCACGAACCCGCGCGGGACATGCTCCGCTCCCGTTACAAGTTCATCATGGTGGACGAGTTTCAGGATACCAACCTTGTGCAGGCGCGCATTGTGAAGCTGCTTGCCGGGGAGGGCGGCAACGTTATGGCCGTTGGCGACGATGCGCAGTCCATCTATGCCTTCCGCGGCGCGAACGTGCGCAATATTTTGGACTTTCCGAATCAGTTCCCGGGGACCAAGGTCGTCCGGTTGGAACAGAACTACCGCTCGGCCCAGCCGGTGCTGGACCTGACCAACGCCATCTTGGAACAGGCGGAGGTGAAGTTCCGCAAGAATTTGTTCTCGGATATTCCGGATGGCCCGAAGCCGCAGATTATCCGGACGCTGTCGGATAAGTCGCAGGCCAATACCGTGCTCAACAAGGTGCTGGAACTCTCCAAAAAGTACCCCCTGCACGAGATTGCGGTGCTGTTCCGCGCGGGCTACCACTCCTACCCCGTGGAAGTGGCGCTGAACAAGGTGGGCGTGAAGTTCCAGAAATTTGGCGGGCTGAAGTTCTCCGAAGCCGCGCATATTAAGGACGTGTTGGCCTATTTGCGCCTTGCCCAGAATGCGACGGATATTCCCTCGTGGCAGCGTGTACTGTCGCATATCAAGGGCGTGGGGCCGAAGACCGTTACCAAGATTTATACCGCCGTCATGACCGGAAATGACGGCTACCTTGCCACGGTCCGCAAGCGGTGGACCGAGGTCGGCGAAACGCTGGAATTCCTCGACACGCAGCGCGCCCTTGGCGGTACGCCGTCGGCCATGCTGGCCCGCGCGCTGGAGTTCTATGAGCCGATTCTGGAGCGCCGCTACCCGGACGACTACCCCCGCCGCAAGTCGGGCCTTGAGGAACTGGAGCGCATCGCGACCCAGTACAAGGACATGGAGGCCTTCCTCGGCGACATCAGCCTTGAGAATCCGCAGGATGACGACGAGCGGGGCAAGGAGGACACCCTTGTCCTGTCCACGGTGCATTCGGCCAAGGGGCTGGAGTGGTCGGCTGTGCTGGTCATTGACCTTGTGCAGGACCGGTTCCCGTCCCGCCATGCGCTCAATAGCTCCGATGAGCTTGAGGAGGAGCGCCGCCTGATGTACGTGGCCTGCACCCGCGCCAAGAAGTACCTTGGCCTGTTTGTGCCCGCCACCATCTACAACCAGTACAACCACACCAGCGAGCCCGCGCTGGAGAGTCCGTTTCTGACGGAGCTGCCCGAGCGGACCTTTGAGGCGTGGCGCGAGAACTTCTCCGGCAGCATCAGCCAGATGAAGACGCCGCAGCCCGCCATGGCCGCCGCTCCCAGCGCCGGGGCAGAACCTGCCGCGGCTGACGCCGGAGGCGAAACGCGCCCGGTGTCGCCCAAGAAGCTGGGCTACTGCCGCCATAAGATCTTTGGCCGGGGCAAGATTGTGGCCGCCGTATCCGACGACAAATACCGGGTGAATTTCCCGGGCTTTGGCCTCAAGGTCATCATGGCGAACTTTTTGACCTTTGAATAAGTGTTGCTGCCGCGTTGTCGGCAGGACCGTGTGAGACTGATTCAGCGCCCCGCGCCACCTGCTCGGGGCGCTTTTTTACGCCATAAATTCGGC
>NZ_JBUDSW010000246.1:0-5251 GCF_054921475.1 Desulfobaculum sp.
TCGCCTGTCTCCTGATAAAAGGCGAACTGCGACCCAACAAGAACGTGGTGGAAGAGTATAGCGCCGTACCCGGACAGGGCACCGATGAAGATGGCGATGAAGAGGTTGAATATGCGCTGTTCAATGCAAAAGCGCCGGAATCCGGAGCTGATTTCGCGACAGGAGTTGGGGAGCCGCACGGGATTTCGGACCTCCGGTTTCGAGGTTCGGACGCGGAAAAAGAGTGTGCCTGCCCGTGATTACGAATCCGGGCACCGCGAAATGATGCGGACCTCCAGCCCAAAGCGGACAAGGTCGTCGGCATGGCGTTTCGCCCTGCGGATGGAGGCGTGCTGACCCACCACGACTTGAGCCCGGTCCGTCTCGTCCCAGACCCAGATATGTTCACGCAGGCTGATGCCGTGGTCGCTCAGTGTCAGGCGCAGGGCTTCCCGCGCCGCTTCGCGCTGGTCGAAGTCTTCGGCATCCAGATGCGCGCCGCACACCAGAACCCACCACCCGGAATCGGGAGAACGTGGCGGCTCGTCAGGCTCGGTGCGCCGCAGAGCGTCTGTCATGGACTGAATGATCGTTGCGATGTCGCGAATCAGGGTCATGCCGCCTCCATCCTGCATGTGACGGGGAGGATTCATTCAATAATATGCAGAACATACCGGGCAATGACAAGGGAAAAACCCACGGAATGCAAATCGTGGCGGGACGCGGCCCCGCATGGGGGCCGGCGCGGGGCCGCAATGTTAGCCCGTGGCCTTGGGTTTGGCCGGGGTGGTGAGCTTGTTGTAGGTGCGGATGATTTCATAGCGCCATTTGAGGTCTGTCAGCAGGCGCTTGATGATGGTTTTGGCGTCCTGATCTTCCATGGCGCCGTCCTCGAAAAGGGCTTTGACGCTCTCGGTGATGAAGGACTCAAGGCGAAGGAGCAGCAGCAGCGAGGTCTGCCGGGGCTGAAGCTCCAGCGCGCCGAGGGGCTTGCGTTCAAAGGCCAAAAGCCGCGCAACAAATTCCTGATCGCGTTCCAGCTCCGGCGGCGGGTTTTCCTCACGCGTTTTGCGCATGTGGGTGATGATGTCCGCCGCGCCCTTGTCGCAAATCTGTTTCATACCCGCTGCAAGCTCGGCCAGCGCCTTGGGATCGCCCTTACCGTCAAAGGCGGTCTTGACGGAATCCGGGGTGCAGTGGGCCTTGAGCACGTCATTGAGCGAGAGGCCCGCAAGGCTGTCGTCGCTCTTGCCCAGCTTGGTGATGGCAAAGTACACGGGCTTGAGAAAGGTCGAGACCGTGCGCTTCATCTGTTTGGATTCCAGCGACGAGTTCAGGAAGAGCAGAAAGCGCCCCGGCGAGCCAAAGACGGTGTCCACATCCAGCGCGCTGCCTTGCAGGGTCTTGAGGGCGGCCACGTCGTTTTTGATGGACGCCACGTCGATGAGGGGGCGGGGCTTGGACAGGACGCTGCCCACGGTGTCCAGCCTGTCGTCCTTGAGGTACTTGAGGGCGGCGGCGCATTCCTCGGTGACCTGTCCGCGCTCTGCCGCGTCGCGGATGTCGCGGAAGCTGGCAAGAATGCTTTCGATAAGCTCGCGGTCGTCGCCCTCCAGCAGGGAGTGGTTCCCAACGCCCGCCTCCCCAAGGGCCAGCTCCAGATAGTATTCCATCTTGTGCAGGTTCCCCACCAGCGCGTCGGCGTAGTCGTCAATAAAGGCGCGCCCCACGCCAATGGACAGGCACGCGCGGCTCAGGCGCGAGCGGATGGTCATCACGGCGTCGGCGGGCAGGGCGGCGCGGACCTCGCGCTTGGCATCCTGCCCCTCTCCGGCCGGCGTGGTGGAGAGAGCGTTGTAGGCGCGCACCACGTCCAGAACCATGATGATAATGCGCCGTAGGGCCTTGATGAGCTCCTCGGCCGAGAGGGGGCGCAATTGTTCTGCAATGGCCGCCGTGATGGGGCGGCGCTCTTCCGGGCCGTTTTTCCACACGGAGCGGATGAGGTCCAACCGGTAGCGGACAAAGCTCTTGAGGCGGGGGATGAGCAAGTCCACAAGGCGCTCCGCGTCAAAGGGCAGGTCTTTCAACTCGGCCTTTTGCATGGCGAACAGTTGGTTGAGCAGGGCCTTGTCCTGCTGGAAGTCGGCGTCCTCGGAGTTGAAGGGGACGCTGACTATTTTGCGGATAAGTTCCTTGGGCCGCATCTGCTGCAGCACGCGTATTTCGCCCTCAATGGCGGCAAGCTGCTTCAGATGGTCCTCATCGGAGAGGCGCTTGCGCAGGACCTTGAGGGTGTGCTCTGGGTCCTCAAGAAAGCGCCCGAAGCTCAGGCGCGCTTCCTCGGGGAGCTGGCCGACAAGGTCGCGGAAGTGTCCGGGCACGTCCCCTGCGGCGCTGGCAAGGTTGCCCCGCGCGTCGTCGGATTTAAACGTCACATGCAGAAAGCGCGCGGTGGTAAGGCCATCGGCCAAGAGTTCGTCGGAGTCCGTGTCCTCGTCGATAAAGCGGGTAATGTCGTCGAGGTCGTGGCGGATGAGTTTTTCACTCACCTTGTAGCGGGGGCGTTTGGCAAATTGGCCGGCAAGGGTGACGTCGTCGTCCGAGATGCCGCCAAGGGCGGCCAGCACGGCGTCGGAGTTGACCTGCGCGGCGGAAAAGGGCGCGCGCAGGGCGCCAAAGGCAAGGATGAGCCGCTCCAGCGCGGCAAGTTCGGGGTCGTCCTTGGCCGGGGGCTTGGACTGGTTCAGGCGCGCAAGGTCAAGGTACAGGCAGATTTTGTCGATATTCTCCTGCGTGCGCGAGACGCTCTTGGCGATAAAGTCCGCGCCGAGGCCCAGCATCAGGCAGATGCGGCTTAGGCGGCCGGCCACCTGCTCGAACACGGCGGGGTCGATGCGCTCGCGCCGGACCAGCTGCCACTTGCCGGTTTTCCACACGTAGGAGGTGAGCACGTTTTCGCCGGTGAGTTCCCACGACAGGGTCGCGCCCTGATGCTCGTTGAAGATGAAAACATCGCTGCGGATCTTGACGCGGTGGCCTTTTTTCAGGCCCCATGCGCGCAGTTGGTCCGGGGTGAAGGGCGAACCGAGGGGCGACTTGACGCCGTAGAGGCTGATGCCGTTTTCCAGCTCAAGGGCGGGCGGCGTTTGGCGCAGCAGCTCGTAATTGATGCACAGCGCGCCCTGAATCGTCAGGGTGTGGGAAAACTGCGAGTTGACGACGCGCGCGCCACGGGCGATGAAGTCCCCCAGCACGGTGTGGATTTCCGGAATGATGTACAGCGAGCGCACATCGTCGGCCAGCATGAGGTTTCCCAGCCATTCGCCGTCGCGGTACAGGATGGCGATGGTGCCTGTTTTGGGGTCCGGGCCGATGCGCGTTTTGGGCGCGAGGGTATCCAAAAAGCCCTCCCACATGTCGCGCGCCTCGGGCGTGTTGCGGATGCGTATGTCGGGCAGAAAGGATATGGTGTAGCCACTGCCCGCGGCCCCGACTTTGACGTCCATGAGCCAGATGTGGCGTTCCATTTCGCGCTGGGATTTTTTGGCGCGGGCGATGGCGACCTGAGCGATTTTTTTGGTGCGCTCCTCCATTTTGTCTGCGGCGAGGTTGAAGCCGAACTTCTTCAGCGCCTTGCTCACGAAGGCGTTGATGCTTTTCGCCGCTTCCTGCTCGTCCTGCTTTTCATCAAGCAGCTTGAGGTACAGCGCGCCGATGCGGTCGATGAATTTATTTTGTGTGGAGTTTTTGGTCGTCATAAGTGTGTTTTATCATTGATGGTCTGGCCATGTTTTTTGGGGGGATTGCCGCTGCGCCGTTGTGGTGCGTCAGCCTTCGCCCCGTCATGGCGGTTGGCGCGGATGCGGCATGCGACGCCAGGAAAAAAGACCAGGTTATGCAATCTTCATATGTATGCGTATGCCGGGGGAGCGTCAAGCAAGGGGCCGTCTTTGACGGCGTTTGCAGGCGGCCTGCGGCGGCGCGAAGGAGGACGCCATGAAGAAACGTCCCGTTGATGTCGTTGGCAGTGGCGCCGGGAATGCTGACGCCACAGAGCCCCGCCCCGCGAATGCTCCGGCTGCGCCGCCGCTGTCGCCGCTGGTGCCAGGGACGGCCACACAGCCGCCGCGTCCGCAGGCGACGCCAGCCCCACAGGCTGGTCCCCGCGCTGCCGGGGATGCGTCGTATGGCGAGTTTGTCCAGAACATCGCCCGTGGGCTTATCGACGCCAACGCCGCGAGCCTTAAGGGGGAATCGGCCCAAACGGCGCGCAACAGGCAGGGCGTGGCCAACGTGGTGTCGCGCCTGCTGAACGGAGAGTAGACGCTGGTGGGAATCGTGTTGCGCCAGCGCGCGTGGTTCTGTTATTGTCAGTATGGTAAAAATCCGCCTGTGGCGGGGGCTGGCGTCAAATGGTGGCGCGCAGCCGGCCCGCCCGGAGCGTGCGGCGCACGGCAGGATTCGTGATCGGGAGGGGACGGCATGAGGAGGAAAACGGGTGTCATCTGTGCCCTGTGTCTGGGCGTGATATTTGCGGTGAGTGCGGCGTGGGCGCAGACGGCGCTGCTGCCGGGCAAAAGCTCCCCGCAGGAAGTGGTGCTCACGCGGAAGTTCGCCATGCGGTCCATGAATGCGGACCTGCGCGATATTCGGCTGAAGCTGGAAAAGGGCGACGTTATCCGCGTGGTCAGCCCCACGTTGTCCATTGCGGCCAAGGCCCAGATGCTGCCGCTGGTGTTTGAGCACCGGTACGAAAGCGTCTATCCGGTGGAGGGGTCGGACAAGTATTTCAAGGGCGCGGACCCGGCGAAGTTTCAGGCCGCGGCCGAGTACCTGAATGCGCAGGCCCAGAAGTTTTTGCGCATCGCCTCGGATAACGACCTCAAAAAGGCCGAGCAGCATTTGAACCGTGTCAAAAAGGCCTGCCGCTCCTGCCACCGCGAGAACCGCGGCGAGAATTAACGGCGGGCACCTCGTCCATGCGGCGCAGAGGCGGGGCGGCGCAAGGCCGCCTCGCGTTTGCGCCGTGTGTGGCGTTTGGTCCTTTGGGGACGGAGTGGCTTCTGGGGTTAGATGTCGCCGGGGTCTGGTTCCGGCGTCATGGTGCCTTGGAAGTAGAGCAGTTCGCCGTCGTCGTCGCGGATTTCGCGCACGTTTTGGCGCACGGTGAGGGTGGTGCCGTCCGCGCGGCGCATGCGGGTGCGCAGGTTCATCACAGCGCCGTGCTCGCGCAAGGCGTCAAGGAGCTGATCCCGCTCGGACGGCTCGG
>NZ_JBUDSW010000247.1:0-5250 GCF_054921475.1 Desulfobaculum sp.
CGCGAGGGGCAGGACGTGGTTGGCAAGTCCATCGACGCCATGGCGACCACCAAGCGCCAGACCGAGCGTCTGCGCAGCGCCATGGACGATTTGGATTCGCAGGCCAAGGGCATTGGCAATATCATGAACGTTATCGAAGACATTGCGGACCAGACCAACCTGCTTGCGCTCAACGCCGCCATCGAGGCCGCGCGCGCTGGCGAAGCGGGCCGAGGGTTTGCCGTTGTCGCGGACGAGGTTCGCAAGCTGGCCGAAAAGACCATGACCGCCACCAAGGAAGTTGGTTCGTCCATCGAGTCCATTCAGAAGGTGGCGCACGGCAATATCGCGTCCATGGAGACGGCGGAGCAGGACCTTGAGCGGGCAGTGGCCTTTGCCAACAAGTCCGGCGAGGTGCTGGAAAAGATCGTGATGGGCGTGGAGGCATCCTCTGGGCAGATTCAGGGCATTGCCACCGCCGCGGGCCAGCAGTCCGCCGCCAGTGACGAGATTAACCGCTCCATCGAGGAAATTAACCAGATAACCAACGACACCGCGCAAAGCGTTGAGGAAACCGTCCTTGCCCTGCGCGAGATGGCAGAGCAGTCCTCCGGGCTGGCGTCCCTCATCCGTGAGTTGAAGGACGATTCGCAGGCAAGCCGCTAGGCGCTGTGGACTAAGATACGGCAAGGCCTCCGCGATGCGTCGCGGGGGCCTTTTGCTGCCCTGATTCGCCATTGGCGGGCGGCTCTTTTGGCGACGGAGAGGCGGGGTGCGGCGTTGGCGCCGCCAGCGCGCTGCGGGGGCAATTTCTCCGCCCCTGTCCACCGAAATGCAGGGGCGAAAGGTTTGCATGCAGGAGTTTTTCGTTTATGGACGCGGGGAACAAGGTCGCAAGGCGTCGCTTCGTGAAGCGCGGCGGGGTCGTTCCACACCCGGCGAAACCACGTTTGGACGCGTCTGTATTGGTTTGTAGCGAAGAGTAAGATAGAAAGAAAATCAGCATGTTGCGCGCTGTGCGCCCTTTGCCGCTACTGGTTGGAAAACCACGGTGCGGGAGAGGGACCGCGCGGGCGCCGTGCAGAGTGTAAGGGAGTTGCAATGCAGATTCGGAAGTTTCCTCTTGGTCCATACCAAACGAATGGGTACCTGCTGTCCGAGGACGGCAAGGCTGTGGTGGTCGACCCCGGCGATAATTCCCCGCGCCTGTCCAGCATCCTGCGTGAAGAGGGGCTAGAGCTGACGCACATCCTCATTACGCATATTCACATTGACCACTTCTACGGCGCGCCGAAGCTGGCCGCCGAAACCGGGGCCAAGATTCTGGCCAGCCCCAAGGATTCCATCCTCGTTGCGGAGGAACTCCGCAACGCTGGCGAGTCCGGCTACCCCCGCCTGAAGGAAAAGTTCGTGTACGAGCCGCTTCATACGGGCACGCACGAGTTCCTTGGCCGCCCGTGCCACGTGCTGGCCACGCCCGGCCACACTCCGGGGAGCTTGACCTTCCACTTCGAGGATGACGGCGTGGCCTTTGTGGGCGACCTCATCTTTGCCGGCTCCGTTGGCCGCGCGGACTACACGGGGGGCAACGCCAAGGCGCTGTTTACCTCCATTGAGTCCAACATCTTCACCATGGCGGAAGCCACGGTGCTCTATCCCGGTCATGGTCCGCTGACCACCGCCGGCGATGAGAAGGCGCACAACCCGTTCTTCCGGGGACGTCGCCGCTAGGGTCCTTTGAGCCATACGCCGCCCGCCCGCTGGCGCGCGGCACAAGACGTCATACATCAAGGCGCGAATTCCGGAGTCATTTCGGAATTCGCGCCTTGTTTTTTGCGGGTGTGGCGGTGCGTAGCGCACGGAAGCGGTGGGGCTGTGATGCCAGCTGCCCTAGCTCCACTTGTCGGCGGCTTTCTCCACCAAGTGGCGGTGCTCGGGCAGCACATAACAGCGGAAGATCTGGCGGTAGTACTTCATGGTCTTGGCGGTGCCGGCGCGCTTGTCCAGAGCGCCGGTTTTGACGTCTTCAAGGATGTACTTGGAGACCATGAGGGCGACATCGTTGAAGTCCTCGGCCATATCCTTGGTGATGAAGCCGTCCTCCACACAGTCGTTCAGCATGATGAAACTGCGGGAGTAGAGGTTGTTGATGTCGTATATTTTGTTGAAGGGCGCGGGGGCGTCCTTGACGATGCGCTCGGGAAACAGCTCGTAGTACTGGCGGGTGTATTCTTCGAGCTTGTCGTTGCCGTGGGTGAAGAACAGCAGTTCGTATATCTCGGGGTTGGCAAGGGAATACACTGTAAAGCACTTACAGATGGCCATGTACCGCTCAATGGAGTCCTCGCACTTGTTGACGTAGTGCGGGATGGCCTCGTGGTATTCCTCAAGGTAGGTCATGGTCGCGAGGAAGACCAGATGCGGCAGGTTCTCGAAATAATTGTACAGCGTGGCGCTGGCGTAGCCTGCGATGTCGGCGGCCTTGCGGATGGTGACGGCCTCTATGCCTTCCTCTTGGATGATGTGGTTCGCCGCGTCGATGAAGTATTTCATCACGCGCTGTTGTTTGATCTTGGCCTTGTCGTTGGTTTGTCGCATGCTTTCCCTTTTGTTTGGCACCGGATGCGTCTGGTGCATGTTCGCTTCGAAGGACAGAGACAAGCGGAGAAGCATCGCAGTTCCGGGGTCGATACTTTTCCATGGTCGGCGAGCGCTGCGCCCATGGTGTGTGGAAAAAAAGGTGTATGGCGTACGCTGCATCCGCGCGCTGGCGCGGTGTGGTTCGTCTGCATCCCGCCGCAGGCTATGAACGTATACCACTTTTGGCGCTTCATACCAAAAAAAGATCACGATCATATGGCTGCCGCGCCTGTCCGTGCCGGGGCATCAAGCGCGCAGGGCAAGAGGGCGCCGCTACGGAGCGCGCGACGTCTGTCAGGGGCGACGTCGCACGCGGGCTGCGCTTTTGCCGGGCGTGATGCCGGGTGCGTGAAGACGGAGTGGTGGTCCACATGTAGGATGCCAGCGTGGTGATGGCCCAGTGTACCCTGCATGGTGTGTGGAACTGGCGGAGCAGGGGAGGCGGCGCGATCGTAGGGCGCTCGCGCTCTTGGGGCTGGGCTGCCGTGTTCTCTCGCCCACACGGTGCCCGTCATCACAATCTGCTGAAATATAGTCGACTTGATATTCCGTTTCGCTGGAAAAGTCAATCCTAGCGCATTGCCGTCATCATGAAAACCTATGCGCAATAATGCGCAAGCTCCTCCGCGGGCGCCGCATGTATCCTGTCAGCAGTGGAATTTCTGCGTACGCAGTATGTCCTGCGCAAGGCGTTTTGGGCGCGTTTGAAACGTTGGGGAACGCTCCGGAAGGATATTCTGTCATCTATAAGACGGTTTTGCGTCGTGGTGGTACATGTCGCTAGCGTCCACATCGGTCATGATTCCGCACGGATGCGAGGCGGACGAGGCGTTTTGGCCAAAAGGGCCGTCCTTCGGAAGTGGGGCCCTGTGCATCGGGTGATAATCGCGATTAGTAAATTACCGTGATTGTCTTTGAAACGTATTCTGTCACGAATCGGACAATCTCACGCAAAAAGACGTAATTTCAGGTATTTGAAGCATGTCTCTGCGTCCACGTTTCATCATTCGGGATGTCCTCAAACAGAATGCGCCGGAAAAGTTGCCAAAAAAACATTTGAGATAACCCACCGGATTCTCACCTTTTTACGCACAAAGCTCCGCTAATGAACGTGGTTATAAAAAAAATGTGATTGCAAAATGATCGCGATCATGCAAATTTTCACGAGCGCGGCGACGGGAGATTGTCTGGAAATGGACAACCGCACCGCGAGGAGCAAACCATTTGAAAACACGAGCGTATCGTAGGGCACCACTCTCAACGCTTCATTGGTAGCGGTGATCTTGGATCAGAACTCGTGCGGTTTTCGCCTCCAGATTGACAACGCGGGCGGCAAAGCGCCGCCACAGCCATGTGCCGGATGGAACTTCCCCGGATGTGTTGAATGGCGAACAGGGCGCAACAGGGCGTGTGGAACACGCGCGCAGGCCACATGTGGCAAGCGCGCGAGCCCGAAGCGGACCGTTCGAAATTCATCCGTATCCACGGAGGGTGGCGCGAAAGCGCCAACTGATGGAAGCAGGCCGCGTTGTCCTCCCGATGTCGCCAGCTGTTGCTGCGTGAGGGGCGCATCACAAAAAGCCCCGTGCGGCAACGCGTGTTTTATGCGGTGTAATGCTCATGTCGGGTTGGAACGCAAGGCCTTTAGGGGCAGGGGCATTCGCCTGTCAGGGGGAGCTGGTAGCACCATCCGCGGAGGGTCATGGCTTGGCATGGGCGCATGCGTACATGACCAGCAAACATGCCGCGGGGCCGTGGGGCTGGCTTCAGGAACATTTTTCAATTGCAGTTGGAGATCTACCGGATGGGTACTGAACAAGGGAAATCAATCAAGATTGATCCGAAAGTCTTTTTTCCGTCGCTGATCATAGTCGGCATCCTGTGCTACTTGACTGTTCGCGACCTCGACGCGGCGAACAAGGTCATCAACTCTCTGTTCCACTACGTCACCCACTCTTGGGGCTGGGCGTTTGAGTGGTACATGATTGTTATGCTGGCTGGCTGGGCATGGCTGGTCTTTGGCCCCTGGAAGCATAACAAGCTGGGCGACCCGGATGAGGAACCTGAATTCAGCACGTCAAGCTGGGTATTCCTGCTGTTCGCGTCCTCCACGTCCGCTGCCGTTTTGTTCTGGGGTTCCTACGAGGCCTACTGCTACGTGGCTACGCCGCCGTTTGGCTTTGAACCCTTCTCCGTCACGGCGCAGGAATACGGCCTTGCCTACAGCCTGTTCCATTGGGGTCCGCTGCCCTGGGCCGGGTACGGGTTCTTCACCGTTGCCTTCGGCTACTTCCTGTTCGTGAAGAAAATCAACGTCATCCGCCCCAGTGGTACCCTCGCCCCCCTTATCGGCGAAAAGAACTGCAAGGGCATCATCGGTACCGTCATCGACAATATGTACATTGTCGGCCTCATCCTCGCCATGGGCACCAGCCTTGGTCTGGCCACGCCGCTGGTGACCGAGTGCATGCAGTACCTCTTTGGCATTGAGCACACCCTTGGTCTGGACGCCGCCATCATTGCCGCGTGGATTGTCTTCAACGCCATCTGCGTTGCCTGCGGTCTGCAGAAGGGCATCAAGTTCGCCTCCGACCTGCGAAGCTACCTGACCATCGGCGTTCTGCTGTGGGT
>NZ_JBUDSW010000248.1:0-5227 GCF_054921475.1 Desulfobaculum sp.
GCACGTCGCGCATGGCGCGCGCCACAGAGGCGGGCAGGCGCTCCATCTCGCGGCGGGCCATATAGTCGTGCGCACCGGCCTCGATGAGGGCGCGGCCCCGCTCGTGGCTGATGTCTGCATCCACGGCAATGAAGGGCACCCCGGGAGGCAGATTGCGTATGAAATGACGCAGGCTTGTCTGGTCTTCGCCGATGATGAGGTCAATGCCGTTTCGGCTGACGGCGGGACGGGCGTCGTCTACGTCCGTCGCTAAGCGGAAGTCGGCGTTGTATCCGCCGAGCGAGAGCATGCGTGACAAGTCGTCCGTGGTTCCGTGCCGCCGCCCCATGACAAGTACGCGCAACGGTCTGTGCTGCATGTCGTCTCCCTTGCAGGGGTGAGGCTCGCCCGCTGTGATGACAAACGGGCCGAGTTCTGACCTTACCGGAGCAATACCCTGTTTTGGGCAATCTGTCAGCATTGATGCACAGTTTTTTTGATAGAGACACTAGGCGGTTGCATGCGGCACACCGGGGAAAAACTGTGTCAGCGTACGGTTGAGGATGGGCAGGTACAGGGAAAGGCGTAGACGCTGCCAGTGTTTTATTGCACTGTGTCCACGTTTCACCGAGCTGGACAGCCCCGGCGGAGGGCGCGCGCGGGTTCACGTGGTCCAGCCACATGCGATGATGGGAGAAGATCATGCCCCGGAATATACGGCCCGAAAATGCCATGAAGAAGAAGGTGGACGTTGCCGAGAGCGACCAGACCATGACTTTCAAGAAGGCGGAGCGCCCGACGCGCTTCGGTCCGGACGTGAACGTGTACCTTGTGGGACTTCGGGCCTGCGGCAAGTCCACCCTCGGGCGTGAGCTGGCAAAGCGCATGCACCGCCCGTTTATCGATACCGACGACCTTGTGGTGGACCATGCGGGCCGCGCCGTGGCTGCCATTGTTGAAGACGGCGGCTGGCAGGCCTTTCGCGACATTGAGCGCGATATTGTGCAGGGTATTGACCCCAAGGCCGGCGCGGTGGTTGCCACTGGCGGCGGCGTGATTTTGGACCAGAGCACCCGCGCCTTTTTGCGTAGCAGCGGCCCGGTGTTTTACCTGATGGCGGACGTTGCCCTGCTGGCCCAGCGCCTTGGGGCCGACCCCAAGCACGACCAGCGCCCCGCCCTGAGCGGCGGCGGGCTGGTGGATGAACTCAGCGCCACCCTTGCCGAGCGCGAAGCGCTGTATATGGAGACCTCGCACTTTGTGCTGCCTGCCCAGGAGCCTCTTGAGGAGCTGGTGGAGGATGTGCGCGAAAAGCTGATGCTGCTGCAGCGCGGCTGATGCCGTACCGATGAGAGCAATGAAAACGCCCCCGGAAGAGGACTTCCGGGGGCGTTTTTTTATTTTTTGTGGATCAGGCCGTAGGTCTTGGCGATAAGCGGGTGGGAGTACATCACAAGGCGGGAGAGCAGCCACGCCGAGCTTCTGGCCCGCGCCTTGAAACGGTGGGCGCTGTCCGCCACCAGTCCCGGCGGGTTGGGGCCAACATCGGTGGTGAACAGGACGGTGAAGCCCAGCTCCTTGGCAATGCGGCGGCTGGTGTCGCTGGATGCGCCCCACGGCCACGCCATGACCTCGGGCGCGCGGCCAAGGCCGGTGGTCAAGAGGTCGCGGCTGGTGCGCAGTTCCTCGTAGACGCGTTCTTCAAACTCGGCCTGTGATTCGTAGGTGCCAAGGCGTTCGGTGGGAATCTCGCGCAGGCGCTGCATCAGGTCCTGCCTATGGCGCTGGTCCTTGAAGTAATCGTAGGCGGTGCGGAAGTCCTGCGGCACGGTGGAGGTGACAATGTCGTACACCTCGTTCGAGGGCTTGAAGGCCCGGTGCTGCATGGCGGGGCCTTCCTCAAAGCGCGGCAGGCCGTAGGGCACGTCGCCCTCGATTTGGTCAAAGGTGCGGCGCTTGCCCTGCGGCTCGCACAGCATGCGGAAATTGGGACCGGTGAACACGGAGCGGTGGTTGTGGGTGTGCCCGGCAACGGCCATGGTGCCGTCGTCCTGCATCAGGCGGGCTTCCTTCCACGAAAAGAACAGGTCCGTGCGGATGCGCAATCCCTCGCGCGAGGTCCGGATGGGGCTGTCCACCTGCGGCAGGTCGTCCATGCCCACGTAGCCGTCCCACACGTCCGACAGCGTGGGGCGGGGGCGCTCCTCGTCCACAATTTTATTGGTGACGGCAAAGACGACGCCCTTGTGGCCGTGCTCGCGCAGCAGGGGCCACGCGTAGACGTAATTGTCCAAAAAGCCGTCATCAAAGGTGATGAGGACGGATTTTTTCGGCAGGGCGCGGCCTTCGCGCAGGTAGGCGACGGCTTCGTCGAGGCCCACACCGCGGTAGCCGGCTTTGGTCATGGCTTTCAGGTGGCTCTCGAAAAGTTCGGGCGCCACGGCGATGGAATTGGGCCAGGAGCTGATGTAATGATACATCATGACTGGCAGGCTTTTGAGCATTGGTGTCGGATTCCCCTAACGAGCTTGGATACTTGACTGTCGGCTGAAGCGGCTTATCTAGAGAAATATGCCGAACAGAGACATTCTGCGGTAGCAAGGAGTGCTAATCGAGATGAGCGTTGAATTCAAGGACTACTATGAAATTCTGGGCGTGAGCCGCGGGTCCTCCAAGGAGGATATCGCCAAGGCATTCAAACGCCTTGCACGAAAATACCACCCCGACCTCAACCCGGATAATGCTGAGGCAGAGGCCAAATTCAAGGAAATTAACGAGGCCTACGAGGTGCTCAAGGACCCGGAAAAGCGCCGGATGTACGACCAGCTTGGTCCCAACTGGCAAAACGGGCAAAACTTTGAGCCGCCGCCGGGCTATGAAAATTTTGCGGGCGGCTTTGGCGGCTCCGGATTTAGCGACTTCTTCGAAACCGTCTTTGGTGGTGGTTTTGGAGGCGGCGGTTTTGGCGGGCAGGGTGGTGGATACCATCAGGACCCGTTTGGCGGCTTTGGCGGCGCGGGGTTTAGGCCCGGCCCGTCCAAGGGACGCGACATTGAAACCACGCTGGAGCTGACCCTTGAGGAAGCCTACGCCGGTGGCCGCAAGAACGTGGCCTTTCAGGACCGCGCCCCCGACCCGTCGGGCATGTCGTCGCTGCACACCAAGAACCTTGAGGTGAACATTCCCGCCGGTGTGAAGAACGGCGCGCGCATCCGGCTGTCCGGGCAGGGCTCTCCCGGTCGGCAGGGCGGCCCCGCGGGCGATTTGTACCTGCGGGTCAAAATTCTGCCCCATGCCCGCTTTAAGCTGGATGAAGCCAATGTGACGCTGGACCTGCCCCTTGCGCCATGGGAAGCCGCCCTCGGCACCACGGTGCAGGTGCCCACGCTGGATAAATCCGTGGAGCTGAACGTGCCTGCGGGCATCTCCAGCGGGCAGAAGATGCGCATCCGTGGCCGCGGACTGGGCAGTGGCGCCAAGAAGGGCGACCAGTATGTCCGCGTGGTCATCAAGACCCCGCGCGACATCTCGGACGAGGAGCGCGCCCTGTGGCAGAAGCTGGCCGAGACGTCCACCTTCACCCCTCGGGATTTCTGACGCCCGGTTCCACCATGTGGGCCGGGTGATGGCAAAGCAGGAGAGTGACGCATGCATAAGGATGATATCCGCGGCAAAAATATGCCGATTCCATCTCAGCTTGTTTCATGGACGGTGTTCGTGGAGCTGACGGCGGTGCACCCCTCGCGGCTTGGCGAACTCATCGACATTGGCTGGGTGGAACCCATGGAGGTGTCCGAACGCGGCACCTTCTTCCGCCCGCACGACATCTACCGGGTCCGCAAATTGGTGCGCCTGTGTACGGACCTTGAACTCGGCGTTGTCGGCGGCAGCATCATTGTCGACCTCTTGGCCCGCATTGAGGAACTTGAAAACAGGGTTCAGAATCTCCAGCGTCTGCTGTGACGCATCCGCCGCGCCGGTCCGTGGGGCGGGCGCGGCCATTCCACCGGACCACATCCGGAACCTCTGGAGGGAATGCCATTATGGATATGAACAAGTTTACGCAAAAGTCCCAGACCGCCCTGAACGAGGCGCAGGACAAGGCCGTGAGCCTTGGCCATCAGCAGGTGGATGCCGAGCATCTTCTGCTGGCCCTCGTGGAGCAGAAGGACGGCCTTGTGGGCCGCCTTATCGAAAAGGCGGGCTACGATCCGTCGGCCTACGCCAAGGCCGTGCGCGCGGAGCTGAAAAAGCTGCCGAAGGTCTCCGGCCCCGGCTCCGGTCCGGGACAGATATACGTCACCCAGCGCCTGAACGAGACCCTCGTCAAAGCGCAGGAACTCGCCGGCCGCATGAAGGACGAGTACGTCAGCGTGGAGCACATCTTCCTTGTGCTGGCCGACGAATCCGCCTCCACCGGTGCGGGCCGCGTCAACCGCGACTTCGGCCTGAACCGCGATAAGATTCTGGCCGTGCTCACGGACGTGCGCGGCAGCCAGCGCGTTACCTCCGCCAACCCGGAGGAGACCTACGAGGCGCTGAAAAAGTACGGGCGGGACCTTGTGGAGGCCGCAAAGCAGGGCAAGCTGGACCCCGTCATCGGACGGGACGAGGAAATCCGCCGCTGCATCCGCATTCTGTCGCGCCGCACCAAGAACAACCCCGTGCTCATCGGTGAGGCGGGCGTTGGCAAAACCGCCATCGTTGAGGGGCTGGCCCAGCGCATCCTGAAACAGGACGTGCCCGAAGGCCTCAAGGACAAGACGGTCTTTGCGCTGGATATGGGCGCGCTCATTGCCGGGGCCAAGTACCGCGGCGAATTTGAGGAGCGCCTCAAGGCTGTGCTGGCCGAGGTGGAAAAGTCCGCCGGGCAGATTCTGCTCTTTATCGACGAGATTCATACCATCGTCGGCGCGGGCAAGACCGAAGGCTCCATGGACGCTGGCAACCTGCTCAAGCCCATGCTGGCGCGCGGTGAACTCCACTGCATTGGCGCAACCACCCTTGATGAGTACCGCAAGTACATCGAAAAGGACCCCGCGCTGGAGCGCCGCTTCCAGCCCGTGGTGGTTGACGAGCCGACCATGGAGGACACCATCTCCATCCTGCGCGGCCTGAAGGAGCGCTTCGAGGTGCACCACGGCGTGCGCATTGCGGACGGCGCCATTGTGGAGGCGGCGACCCTGTCCAACCGCTACATCACCGACCGCCAGCTGCCGGACAAGGCCATCGACCTCATCGACGAGGC
>NZ_JBUDSW010000249.1:0-5216 GCF_054921475.1 Desulfobaculum sp.
CTGCGCCCAGCCCACCGCCGCCGTGCCGGACGCGCATGGCGGGGTGTATGTAGGCTCGTACGTGGACCTGATTGCCGATCAGGTGCATCTGTCGCCCATCCGCATCGACTGCGGGAACATTGTGGGGGAGCAGGTGCACGCTGTGAGCCTGTGGAACACCCATGCCGCGCCTGTAACCTGCACGGCCCTTACCAGCGCACAGGGCGGCGAGGTGGAGCTGATAGGGCCGGAGGCGCCCTTTGCCATCCCCGCGCTGGGCGAGGCAACGTATACGGTGCGCGTCCCCCTTGATGGCGCGGCGGGCTTTGAAACGCGGCTGACGTGGGAATTCCCCGGCGCGGCGGTGACACTGACCGTGACCTGGCGGCGCATGGTGGTGTGGGCGTGGCGGCCGCAGCCGCCCATAGTGGAGTCGTTGGAATGGCTGACGCGCGTACGGCGCACCCATGCCGGAGACGAGCAGCGCACCGCCCTGCGCGGCGCACCGAGGCAGGGCTTTGAATACGCCACGCGTCTGGCCGACGAGGCCGAGCAGGCGCACATGGACGCGCGCATCTGGGCGTGGCGGTCGCGCGTGTGGTGCGTGCCCATCTGGTGGGAGCTGCGCCGCAGCGCGGGACCAGTCCGCGCAGGCGACGCGGCCGTGCTGGTGGACACGGCGCATGCGGACTTTCGCGCCGGGGGCGTGGCCGTACTGTGGGGCAGCGACCGCCGCAGCGAGGCGGTGATGGTGTCCGGCGTCACCAGCGGGGCGCTGGACCTTGCCCAGCCTGTGCAGGGAGACTACCCCGCCGGGTGTCTGGTGCTGCCCGGACGCATGGCCACCCTTGCCGAAGACCCCACCCACACCGAACGCGGCGCCGGACTGCGCGATACGCGCGTGCGCTTTGCCGTGACGGAAAACGCTGCCATCCCCGGCTACACGCCGGAACTGACCTACGACGGCCTGCCCGTGCTGGCGCAGCCGCCGCGCCTCGCCGGCGGCACGCTCCCCCGCACAGTCCACCGCGACATGGACGTGGTGGACTACGCCACCGGGCCCGTGCTGCTGACCAGCGGCTGGCGGCACGATGTGGTGGACAGCGCCCACGGGGTGCGGGCCGACTCCCCCGCCGCCGTATGGGCGCTGCGCCAAATGCTGCACCACCTGCGCGGGCGCTCCCGCGCCCTGTGGGTGCCCACCTGGAAGGACGACTTTCACCTGCTGGACCCTGTGGGCGTGGACGGCGTGAACCTGCGGGTACGCGGCGCGCACCACAGCGGCTATCATCTGGACCCGCGCCGCGCGCACCTTGCCGTGCTGGACCGCGCCGGGAACATCATCGCCATGCGCCGCATTGTGGGCGTAGCCGCCGCCGGGGCGGACGTGGACATTGTGACCATTGATGCTCCAGTTGGGCGCGAACTCCACCCTGGCGCCGCACGCATCTGTTACCTCATCAAAAGCCGCCTAACCGCCGACCGCGTGGAGCTGACACACCACCGCGCGGGCGTGGCCGAGGCGACTTTGCATTTTTCCGGAGGCGTCTTGTGATTCTTGAGCTGTACCGATTCCGGCAGGGACTGCGCCGGTGGTGCTACACCAGCGCGGACACGCCCGTGGACTACAAGGGCGAGACCTACGCGCCCGCGCCCATTGAACGCGGCGACATACGGCGCGCCGCAGAAAGTGCGCAGTCGCAAATAGAGATTGAAGCGGCGCACACCCTGCCGCTGGCGCAGGCCTTCATCCCCGGCGTGCCGCCCGGACGCGTGGAGGTGGAGATTCTGTCCGGCGACGGCGCGGCGTTTGCCGTCATGTGGTCCGGTATTGTGGCCGGGGTGCAGTTTGGGCGCATAACCTGCCGCATAGCTTGCGCCACCTACGGCGACGGGCTGGAGGCCGGGGGCGCTGTGCGGCGGCTGACGCGCGGCTGTTCGCATCCGTTGTACTCGGCGGCCTGCGGCGTGCTGCGCCAGAACTGGCGGGTGGACGCCGTGCTGGCCGAGGTGCGCGGCAGCGTGATCCACGCCCCGGAGTTTGCCAGCCGGACGGACGGCTGGTTTGTGGGCGGAGAACTGGTGGCCGGTGAGGAGCGGCGCATGATTGTGGCCCACGCGGGCGAAGCCGTAACCCTGACCGGGGGCATTCCCGGCCTTGGCGCGGGGGCCAGCGTTGCCGCCTACGCCGGGTGCGACCATACGCTTGCCACCTGCAAGAACACCTTTGCCAACACGGCAAACTACGGCGGCTTTCCGTGGCTGCCGCAGACCAACCCCTTTACCGGGTCCATCGTCTAGGAGGCGAGTATGTGGGGATTCATCGCACTGGCGGCGCTGTCCGTGGTGACATACGTAACGCGGCCCAAGCCGCCAAAGCCCAAAGTGCACAACGCCAAGGCCGCCAGCATCGAGGACTTTGACATACCTATGGCCGAAGAGGGCCGGAGCATCCCCGTGGTGTTTGGGCGCGTGATTATCACCTCGCCGTCCGTGGTGTGGTTTGGCGACCTGCGCACGCGGGCCATCCGGAGGAGCACATGATGCACCATGACGCACGAACCGCGCCCCTTGCGGCCCCGGACCCGGCGCGCGTGCGCGTGCGCCTGCGCCACATGCGCGCCATGCGCTACTGCATGCGCGGGGTGCGGACGTGGTTTGCGGCGCGGGGTTGGGACTGGCGCGAGTTTCGGGAGCACGGCCGTGCGGCGGCGGACTTTTTGGCCGACGGCGACGCCATGGCCGGCGCTGTGGCGCGGGCGGCCCTGACCGAGGCGCAGGACATATGGCTGGCGGCATGGCGCGCGTGGTGCGCGCGGCAACTGCCACGGGAGGAGAACTAGATGGGCGGCGGCGGAAAAGGCGGCGGTGGCTCCACCACCTACACGGCGGGATACTGGTACGGGCTGGGCATGCACATGGTGCTGTGCCACGGTCCCATTGACCGGGTGCGGCGGCTCATTGTTGGCGAACGCGTGGCGTGGGACGGCGACTGTGCGGGCGGACGCATCACCGTGAATGCCCCCAGTCTGCACGGCGGCGAGGACCGCGAAGGCGGCGTGCAAGGGGCGGTGGATGTGCTGCCCGGCGGGGCCGGGCAAGGGACGAACGACTACCTTTCCGCAAAGCTCCCCAAGGTGGGCGGCGAGCGCGCAGCCGTGGCCTTTCGCGGCGTGGCGTCGCTGGTGCTGCGCTCGCCGTGGCTGTCCGCCATGAGCAGCTACATCAAGGCGTGGTGGGTGGAGGTGGAGCGCCAGCCCAAGGGGTGGAACGGTCCGCACCGCGTCATTGGCGCGCACGGGGACGCGAACCCGGCGCACATCATCCGCGAATGCCTGACGGACCGGGTGTGGGGCCGGGGCTTTTGGCCGTACCAGATAGACGACGACAGCTTTGCCGCAGCGGCTGAGCGGCTGGCCGAAGAGGATTTCGGCCTATCCTGTCTGTGGGATGCCAGCGGGCCTGTGGCGTACTTTATTGACGAGGTGCTGCGGCACATTGACGGCGTGCTGCGCGAGGACGCGGCAGGACGCCAGCAGCTTGTGCTTATCCGCGACGACTACGACCCGGACGCCCTTCCGGAATACGGCGAGGGCGAGATTGAAAGCGTGACCGACTATTCCCGTCCGGGCTGGGGCGGCATCCCCACCCGCGCCACCGTGAGCTACACCGGGCGCGAGCTGGGCAAAGCCGCCACCGTCACTGTCCACGACATCGCCGCCGAGGCCATACAGGGACGCGGCGAGCCCATGGACCTGTCCTTTCCCTTCATCACGGACCCGGAGCTGGCCGGGCGTATTGGCTCGCGCGAGCTGCGGCAGGCGGTCTCCATGCTGGCGCAGGCCACCATCACCGGGGGCGACGCGCTGGCGCATCTGCGGCAGGGCGACGTGTTTGCCCTGCGGTGGCCGCCCCTTGGCATTGAGCGCATGGTGGTGCGCGTGGCCGAGGCCACACAAGGGCAGCTGACCTCGGGCGAGGTGCGCCTACGCGTGGTGCAGGATGTATTTTCCTCCACCGGGGCCATCTATGGCGCACCCGTGGACGGCTGGGTGGACCCGGTTTCCGACCCACAGCCCGCTCCGGAGCGGCTGCTGCTGGAACTGCCTTATTATGAGATTGTCCGGCGCGTCGCCAGCGAGGAATGGCTGGCGGTACTTGCCAAGGCCGGCGAGCTGGACGCCGAGGCCGGGTATGTGCTGGCTCTGGCGCGGCGGCCAACAGCGGACGCCACGGGCTACCGCATTGAGGCGCGGGCGGCGGGGATGGAATTTGCGGGAGCTGGCGGTGGCGCGTTTGCGGCCACGGACAGCCTGTCCGCTCCCGTGGGCGTGCAGGACACGGTGCTGCCGCTGGCCGGAGGCCTGCGCGGTGAAGGCGTTGAGTTGCCCGCCGTGGCCTACGTTGGGGCCGAGGCTGTGGAGATTGTGGAACTGATGGACGCGGGCGCTCGGGTTCACCGTGGCGTGCTGGACACGGTGCCGCAGGCCCATGCCGCCGGAGCGCGGCTGTGGGCGCCGGTGGCGGGTGGCGGCGACGGCGTGGTGCAGCGCGAGTGGACCGCCGGGGAGGAGGTGCAGGTGCGTCTGCTGCCCATGACGGGCAAGGGCGTGTGCGCGGCAGAGGACGCGCCCGTGGACGCGCTGGGCATGGACGCCCGCGCCGCGCGGCCCCTGCCGCCGGGACGGCTGCGCATCAACGGCGAGGCGTGGCCCGAATCTTTTACCGGGGACCTGACCGTCAGCTGGGCGCACCGCGACAGGCTGCAGCAGACGGCCACGCCCGTCCCGCAGGACGCCGGGGACATCGGCCCGGAGCCGGGCACAAGCTACGTGCTGGAGATCACCGGCGATGGCGGCAGAACGCTGCGGCGCGTTTCGGGTGAAGCGTGGGCCCTGAGCATCGTCAACGGCAACGCCGAGACCGAAGACCTGACGGGCTGGACCGTCACGGCCGGAACGGCGGAAGTGCGCGAAACGGCCCCCACCCCGGCGGAGGGGGCGGCGTGCTTTGTGCTGGGCGGTGGCGCGGTGCTGGAGCAGGACGTGGACCTCGCCGCAAGCGGCGTGCGGCTGGCCGCCGTGGACGCGGGGCTGGCCGAGGTGACGGCAGCGTGGCGGCAGGTGGCCGTGGACGACGGCGCACGGGCGGCCCTGACACTGACATGCCTCGGCGCGGACGGCGCAGAGATTGGCGAACTGGACGCCGGGACGGAAACCGCCGGGGCGTGGCGCTCA
>NZ_JBUDSW010000250.1:0-5215 GCF_054921475.1 Desulfobaculum sp.
GCGCCGCGTTGCCGCCGGAACGCTGGACAGCACCAAGCTGGCGCTGTTGACGGAGTTTCGTGATGTGCTGGACCGCCAGCTTATCCGCGCGGTCTACCAGCCCATCGTGAGCCTGTCGTCCGGCAATATTTTGTCGTGGGAGGCGCTGACGCGTGGCCCGTCCGGGTCCAATTTCCGTTCCCCTTCGGTGCTCTTTGACTTTGCCGAGGAGGTGGAACAGGTCTTTGCGCTGGAAAAGGCCTGCCGCGAGCGCGCCATCAGGGACGTTGGCCCCCTTGGGCAGGGGCGCAAGCTGTTCCTGAACGTGCATCCACGCACGCTGGTGGACCCACATTTTTCGCCGGGCCAGACGGTGCGGCTTCTGCGCGAGTATGGTCTGGAGCCTGTGGACGTGGTGCTGGAAATTACCGAACGGCACAGCATCAAGGACTTTGCGCTGTTTCACAGGACGCTGGAGCATTACCGCAGTCAGGGGTTTCGCATTGCCGTGGACGACGTGGGCACCGGCTATTCCGGGCTGTGGTCCATCGCCCAGCTGCGCCCGGAGTATCTGAAGGTGGACATGTCCCTTGTGCGCGACGTGGACGCGGACCCGGTGCGGCGGGCGCTGCTTGAGACGCTCGTCACGTTCTCGCGCAATATTGGGTGCCAGCTCATTGCCGAGGGCGTTGAAACGGCGTCGGAACTGAACACGTTGATGCGCCTTGGGGTGCACTATGGGCAGGGGTATTTTTTGGCGCGTCCGGCCTTCCCCAAGCCCGACCTGCCGCCCGAGGTGCTGGGGAACTTCTCCCGCGTGGGGCACAGGGAAGAGGCCTCGCGCCGCTCGTCGCCCATTGGCTCCCTTGCGCTGACGGTGCCCACGGTGCCGCGCGGGGCAACGGTGAGCGAAATCCGGCAGATGTTTGGCGACACTTCGCAGCCGCTGAGTTCCGTTGTGGTGGTAGATGATAAGGAGCGCCCGCTTGGCCTTGTGATGAGCCATCATCTGGACCACGCCCTCAGCACGCAATACGGCCTGTCGCTGTATATGAACCGCGCGGTGGAACTCATCATGGACCCCGCGCCCCTGTACGCCGAAAGCTCTGCGCCCATGGAAAATGTGGCGCGGGAGGCCATGCAGCGGCCCAAGGCCAACATCTTTGACCATGTGGTGGTGACGCGCGGGGAAACGCTGGTGGGCGTGGTGACGGTGCAGGCCATGCTGGACGCCCTCGCCACCGTGCAGGTGGAGATGGCCAAGGGCGCCAATCCCCTCACCGGGCTGCCGGGGAATGTGGTCATTGAGGCGGAAATGGAGCGGCGCATTGCCGCGCGCGAGTCCTTTTCCATTGTGTACGCGGACCTTGATAACTTTAAGGCCTACAACGACGTGTATGGCTTCCGTAACGGCGACGACATCCTTTTGCTGGTGGCGCGCCTGCTGCGCTGGGCGGTGAACCGCCATGGCGATGGCGGGACGGATTTTGTGGGGCATGTGGGCGGCGACGACTTTGTGGTCATGTGCACCAGCGCGCGGGCGGAGCGCATTGCCAAGGCCGTAACGCGCTGCTTTGGGCGGCTGGTGCGCAAGCACTACTCCCCGCAGGACCGCGAGCGCGGCACGGTGCGCGCGCGGGGGCGTGATGGCAGCATGGCGGAATTTCCACTGGTGTCCGTCTCCCTTGCGATTGTGGATTGCCGGGGAGAGGGCGAGATGGGCGCGCTGTCGCGCCACGCGGCGGAGATGAAGCACTACGCCAAAACTCTGCCCGGCAATGTGTGGGTGCGCGACCGCAGGCGCATCACCGCGCGCGAGGGGGAGGCGGATGCGAAAAATCCCGGTGTGCCGGGATGTTGCCAGCTTGAGACCTGCACGGAGGACGCCCCGAAATAGGCGCCGCAGCGCTGGCGGGCAGTTGCGCAGGAGCCGGGGGCGCTGCATAGGAGGCGGCGTGAGGGAAGGAATTTCGGCGTTTGGCTGCGCTTTGGCGCTGTCTTTCATGGACAAGGCGACGTGATTTTTCTATCGTTCCCGTTTCGGTGGATGCGCCGGGACTCCAAAGCGGAGCTGGCGGCAGGCCGCCGTGATGCGCCGTGTGAGATACAGCGTGAATGGCGCTGGCGTATCGCAATGCTCCGCCGCGTGTGCTGCATGGGGCATGGCGCGTCCGTGGGAAGGGACAACGCAACATTTCATGAGAGAGATTCGCATGCAGAAGACCGTGTACTATATCGAGGGCGACGGCATCGGTCCCGAAGTGTGGGCCGCAGGCCGCCCCGTATTGGACGCCGCAGTGCAGAAGGCCTACGGCGGCGAGCGCCGCATTGAGTGGGTGGAACTGCTGGCGGGCGAAAAGGCCCACCGCGAAACGGGCGAATATTTGCCGGGGGCCACCATGCAGGCGCTTCGCGGCGCGCAGCTTGCCATGAAAGGCCCGCTCACCACGCCGGTGGGGCAGGGCTTTCGCAGCCTGAACGTCACCCTGCGCCAGACGCTGGACCTGTACGCCTGCATCCGCCCCATCCGCCACTTCAAGGGCGTGGAGTCGCCTGTAAAGCACCCGGACGCCGTGGATATGGTCGTCTTTCGTGAGAATACCGAGGACGTGTACGCGGGCATTGAATACGCCGCAGGCTCGTCCGAGGCGCGCCGCCTGCTGGAATTTCTGCGCGATGAGCTTGGCGCCAATGTGGACGCCGCCGCAGGTGTGGGCGTGAAGCCCATTACGGAGCACTGCTCCAAGCGGCTGGTGCGCAAAGCCATTACCCACGCGCTGGATACCGGACGCTCCAGCGTCACCCTTGTGCACAAGGGCAATATTATGAAGTACACCGAGGGCGCGTTCCGCGGCTGGGGCTACGAGGTCGCGGCCGAGGAATTCGCCGGGCGCGTGGTCACCGAGGAGTCCGGCCAGAGCGCGGATGTGGTCATCAACGACCGCATCGCCGACGCCATGTTCCAGAACGCGCTGATGTACCCGGAGCAGTACGATGTGCTGGCCACCACCAACCTGAACGGCGACTACCTCTCCGACGCCCTTGCGGCGCAGGTTGGCGGGCTGGGGCTTGCCCCGGGCGTGAATATGGGCGATACCCTCGCCTTTTTTGAGCCGACTCACGGCACCGCGCCCACCATCGCGGGCAAGGACAAGGCCAACCCCGGCAGCCTCATTCTCTCCGGCGCCATGATGCTGGAGCACGCCGGAATGCCCGAAGCCGCGGCCCTTATCCATGCTTCCATGGACAAGGTTGTGTCCTCGGGCCGGGTGACGGTGGACCTTGCCTCCCAGATTCCCGGAGCCACCACCATCGGGTGCGCGGCCTTTGGGCATCTGCTGGGTGAGCATCTGTAGAGTTTATCGCCTCCCCGCATTTTGGGGAGAAGGACAACGCGTAAAAAAACGGCGCGGCCAATGTGGCCGCGCCGTTTTGTCGTTGTTGTGGCGCCTGCGTCAGCCGGGGCTGACCGCGTGGCGGTTTCGGTGGGGGAACAGGCCAAAAAGCCGCGCGCCAATGCGCCGGGACCGGCCCGGACGGGGCGGCGTATCGTCCGGTGTGGACGTGGCGGCCAGCGCTTCCTGCTCGCGCAGGTAGTCGCAAATATCCATATGGCCGTAGAATTCGGCAATCTGGATGGCCGTATGCCCGTCAAAATCCGTCTGGCCGATGTCCGCGCCGTGCTCCACAAGCTGGCGGACCACGGCAAGGTGGCCTTCCATGCTGGCGGTAACGAGGACCGGCTCGTCAAACTCGTTGCGGATGGACGGGTCCGCGCCATGCTCCAGCAGAACCCGGACGACTTCGTCATTGCCTTCATAGGCGGCAATGCACAGGGGCTGTTCGCCGTCCTCGTCCGGGGCGTTGACGTTGGCCCCCGCGGCAATGGCGTCTTCCGCCGCGTCCGGGGCGTTGTCCAGTATGGCCTGCATGAGCCGTCTGGCGTCTGCGTATTCGTCGTGCATGGACCCTCCTCTGGGATGTCCCCGCCGTTTCTGGAAATCAAAACAGGGGGAATCCTCCATGCTCCGGTTATACACCGAAGGGTGCGCGCTTACAACCGCGAGTATGCCACAAATCTGTGACAATACTGTCAAAGTCAGGCGCTTCGGGAGGTTATGGCATGCCGAAACCACCGCCGCCCGGGGTCTCTATGCGAACGCGCTGGCCTGCCTTGAGGGCGGCGTGGAATTTTCCGGGGCAGTCGCGCGTGGTGCCGTCCGGGTCGATGATGCTGTTGCGGCCCGGTGTGCCGGGCGCGCCGCCGTCCAGCCCATAGGGCGCCGTGGCGCGGCGTTCGGACAGGACGGTAATCTCGCAGTCCGACAACAGTTCAATATCGCGGATAAGGCCGCTGCCGCCGGTGGTTTTTCCTGCGCCGCCCGTGCCTCGGCGTACGGCGTATTCGCGCACGCGGAAGGGGTAGGCGTATTCAAGGGCTTCCACCGGGGTGTTGAGGGTGTTGGTCATATGCGAGTGCACGGCGCTTTCGCCGTCGCGCAGGCGGGTGGCGCCGGTGCCGCCCGCAAGGGTTTCGTAGTAGGCGAAGGGCGTGCCCGTTCGCGCGTCAATGCCGCCGATGGCGGTGTTGTTCATGGTGCCCTGACTGGCGGCGGGAATGTCCGGCGCGCCCTCGCCGCGCGCCTGCGCCAACGCGCCAAGAATAACGTCCACCACGCGCTGCGAGGTTTCAACATTGCCGCCCGCCACGGCGGCAGGGGGCAGGGCGTCGAGGATGGAGCCGGGGCGCGTGACCACGCTGATGGGCCGCCTGCAGCCCGCGTTGGTGGGGATATCACGCCGCACCAGACAGCGGAACACGTACAGCACGCCGGAAACCGTAATGGCGCGCACGGCGTTGACGCTGCCCGCCACTTGGTCGGCGCTGCCGGTAAAGTCCAGCCGCGCGGTGTCGCCCTCGATGGTGACGGCGACGCTGATGCGCATGGCGTGGGCGTCCACGCCGTCGTCGTCCATCACATCCTCAAAGGCGTATTCACCGTCGGGGATGCTGGCGATGGTGGCGCGCATAACGCGCTCCGAGTAGTCGTTGAGCGCTTCGGCGTAGAAGCGGACCTTCTCAAGGCCGTACTTGTCCATCAGCTCGCCAAGGCGGCGGGTGCCGGTGATGTTGGCCATAATCTGCGCGGAGAAATCACCCTCGCGTTCGGCGGGGGTGCGCACGTTGTTGAGGATGAGGCGCATCAGGCTGGTGTCTATCTCACCGCCGCGCACA